>JBDNGQ010000267.1:0-6701 GCA_041689205.1 Pseudohongiellaceae bacterium
ACCGCCAAATAAACAAAGTGTCACCCAGGAACGCAACTCTCCCGGCAAAAATTGTGCTCATCTAACCACGAGAGAGGGAGACGAACCCGATAAGAGGGTCGACTGATTGCGCAGCAATCAGCAACAAGCGCGTAGCGCGAAGCCCGCAGGGTTGAAATAGCCGCCAGGCTGTTTTAATTAATCCCTCTCTCACCGCCAAATAAACAAAATGTCACCCAGGAACGCAACTCTCCTGGCAAAAATTGTGCTCATCTAACCGCGAGAGAGGGAGACGAACCCGATAAGAGGGTCGACTGATTGCGCAGCAATCAGCAACAAGCGCGTAGCGCGAAGCCCGCAGGGTTGAAATAGCCGCCAGGCTGTTTTAATTAACCCCTTTCGGTCCCTGAGCGTACCCAATTCACTTTCGCAGCCCATGATTGCGCCTGACCCGCATTCCATTTCGCTTTATCGCGTCCTGTAACCGAACACCAGCACAGCCGTTTCCTCAGTTCAAATCTTGTTGTAGTATCCGCCTGCGATAATGAACCTCGACACTAAAATTAAACTGAGAGATCCTCCATGAAAGAGTCCGCAAAATCCTCGACCAGACGCTTGCCGAAGACCCTTGGAACAACCTTATCCGCGCTGACTGTCAGCATTACACTGGCGATCTCATCAGGATCCGCTGCAGCAAACGACTGGGTAAACTATGGATCAGATCTTTCCTCCTCCAAATACGCACCTTATGAACAAATTAACGCTGCCAATGCTGCGGATGTGACACTCGCCTGGACCTGGGATTCGCCTGATAACGCAACTGTCGCTGCCAATCATGCGGCAGAGAATTTTCGAGCGACACCCGGTGCGTTCAAAGTAACTCCAATCGCTGTGGACGGCATCCTGTACCTGAGCACCTCGTTCGGCAGAGTAGCGGCAGTAGATGGTTTTAGCGGTAAGGAGTTGTGGGTGTATGACACCCGATCCTGGGAAGCGGGCCGCCCTGCTAATCTGGGCTATAACCATCGCGGCGTAGCCTATTGGACCGACGGTGAAAAACAACGCATTCTGATGCCATCCAATGATGCCTGGTTGTACTCAATTGACGCAGAAACGGGCCTGCTTGATCCGGACTTCGGCGATGCCGGAAGATTGGATCTGACTCAAGGTCTGGGGCGTGATATTGATAGAGCCGCCTACACAATGATCTCAGCGCCACTGGTCATTGGCGATATTATCGTGCTTGGCTCGTCAATTCATGATGGCCCCTCCAATAAAGAAGCTCCCCCCGGACATGTGCGTGGTTTTGATGCCAAAACTGGAGAACAGGTTTGGAGATTCAACACTATTCCGCAAGCCGGTGATTTTGGCAATGACACCTGGGAAGGCGATTCCTGGCAATACACCGGTGGCACCAATGTTTGGACCGTAATGAGTGCCGACACGGAGTTGGGTATTGTTTACCTGCCGGTAGGTACCCCGACTAATGACTGGTACGGTGGTCATCGCCTTGGCGATAATCTGTTTGCAGAGAGTCTGGTGGCGGTGGATGCCAAAACAGGAGAGCGAATCTGGCACTTTCAGATGGTTCACCATGGGATGTGGGATTACGATTTGCCAGCCGCTCCTAATCTGGTCGACATTGTCGTTGATGGCAAACCGATCAAAGCGGTTGCACAGATCTCCAAACAGGGTTTTGTCTACGTATTCGACCGTGTAACGGGTGAACCGGTATGGCCAATTGAAGAACGCCCGGTGCCTCAGAGCAATGTGCCTGGTGAGCGTGTATCACCAACGCAGCCATTTCCAACTAAGCCTGCACCGTTTGAACCACAGGGTATTTCCGATGCGACCCTGATTGATTTTACTCCTGAACTCAGAGCCGAAGCGCTGCGGGGTATCGAGCGTTTCGACTATGGCCCGATTTTCACCCCACCCTCATTGCGCGGCACTATCAATCTGCCTGGCTGGGCGGGCGGTGGCGGCTGGCAGGGTGCAGCTGTCGACCCTGAAACTGGCATGATTTATATTCCATCCGGTACCGGTCCGATTGTTGTACAACTGGTAGAGCCAGAAGCCGGTTCATCCAATTTCAATTATATGCGCGGCGGTGCAACTTCCGCTGCCGGTCCGCAGGGTCTGCCATTAACCAAACCCCCGTATGGCCGCATTACGGCTATCAATCTAAATACCGGTGAGCATGAATGGATGGTTCCGCATGGTGAAGGTCCTCGCCAACGCCTGATTGATGCCGGCGTTATCGATCCGGGTCCGGTTGGCACCTCTGACCGCACTGGTCCGGTGCTTACTAAAAGCCTGCTGTTTGTAGCACAGACTGATAATGGCCGTCCCGTGCTGCGCGCCTATGATAAAACCAACGGTACTATGATTCAGGAATACTCATTGCCTTCGCAACCAGGTGGTACTCCTATGACTTATATGGCTAATGGCAAGCAGTTTATTGCGATTACCGTTGGTGGTGGCCAGGATGCCAAACTGGTAACCCTGGCATTACCTTGAGCGGAGCAATGCAACCAGGGGATTCTGCGTTATGAGGCCCTGGCAGAACGTGAAAGCAGCGCGACATGGAATACTTGTCGTGCTGCTTGGCGCCTGCCTGGCGGCCTGCGATGCTGATGAGCTTAGCACTGAGGCGCCCCCTGTTCAGCAGAATTGGCCCCATTACGCAGGAAATCTCGCCGCATCCAAGTACTCGTCGCTGGATCAGATCAATGCCGATAATGTTGATCAGCTGACTATCGCCTGGAGCTGGGATAGCCCCGATAATGAAATTTTTCGCACTGATGACCGTGCGACTGCGGGCGAGTATAAATCCACACCCATCATGATCGACGGGGTTTTATATGTAAGCACCTCGCTGGGACTTGTGGCCGCCATTGATGCACTTAGCGGTGAGCAGATCTGGGTTTTTGATACCGGCTCCTGGACACGCGGCAGACATCCCAACTTCAATAATAATCACCGTGGTGTTGCATGGTGGAGTGATGGCTTGAGTAGCCGGATATTGATGCCAGCTAACGATGGTGTGTTGTGGTCGCTGGACGCTGCAACCGGCTTGCCCGATCCGGATTTTGGCGACAATGGACGGCTGGACTTAAAGCAAGGCCTGGGTCGAGAGGCATTGATTGGACAGTATGGTGCAGTATCTGCGCCGACTGTGGTTCGAGATACTGTGGTGGTAGGTTCCTCAATCAGTGATGGTCCCACTGCTCGAGATAATATGCCGCCCGGTCATGTGCGTGGATTTGACGTGCGCAGTGGCGAACAGAAATGGATTTTTCATACCATCCCGCAAGCAGATGAGTTCGGGGTCGACAGCTGGGAGAATGATTCCTGGAAATACACCGGCAATACCAATATATGGACCGGCATGAGCGCCGACGAAGAGACCGGCTTCATTTATCTTCCCTCAAGCACGCCGACCAATGACTGGTACGGCGGCCATCGCCTCGGCGATAATCTGTTTGCCGAAAGTCTGATCTGTCTGGATGCTGAAACCGGGGAGCGCATCTGGCACTTTCAGATGGTTCACCATGGTTTGTGGGATTATGATTTACCTGCCGCGCCAAATCTTGTTGATATCATCGTTGATGGAAAGGAAGTCAAGGCCGTTGCCCAGATATCCAAACAGGGGTTTGTCTATGTGTTTGATCGAATCACTGGAGAACCGGTGTGGCCAATAGTGGAGCGCCCGGTTCCGCAATCAACAGTGGCGGGGGAGAGGATTTCCCCGACTCAACCATTTCCAACCCGACCTGCACCATTTGAGCCTCAGGGCATTTCTGATGAAACCCTGATCGACTTCACCCCGGAGTTACAGGAAGAAGCGCTACAGTTAATTGCTGATGTTGATTACGGACCTTTGTTTACGCCACCTTCAGAACGTGGAGTGATCATTTTTCCTGGCTACAGTGGCGGTGGTAATTGGTCCGGGGCCGCTGTGGATCCTGAAACAGCGACTATCTATATACCCTCTTTCTCAGTGCCGCGTCTGATACGCCTGATCAAGCCCGACCCTGCCACATCGAATTTTGATTATGTTCGCGATCGAAGCCCGGATATTAACGGTCCGCGCGGTCTGCCGCTGATCAAACCGCCTTATGCCCGCATTACGGCTATTGATTTGAACACGGGTGAGCATCGTTGGATGGTGCCGCACGGTGAAGGAATTCGTCAGCGAATTATTGATATGGGCATTGATGATCCGGGACCGGTAGGTAGTTTTGGCCGCAACGGTCCCTTACTGACCCGCTCATTGTTGTTCTTTGGTCAGCTTGATGTCGGCCGATCGGTATTCCGCAGTTTTGATAAAGACAGCGGCGCCATTATCAGTGAGTTGGAGATACCACTGCCACCAATGGGTACACCAATGACCTATATGCGGGACGGAAAGCAGTTTATCGTGATGGCTGTTGGCGCGGGCCCCGACACCCGTCTACTCGCGCTGGCTTTGCCGGATGCTGCCACCAATGGTGCACGGGCTGAATAGCAGCCGGGCTTTGCCGGTCTTATCGGGTATATAAGCAGTTGTGTTTTTCCTAATGGACTTCTGCGGCCTGCATCGAAGACTATCAGTGCTTGATTACCCGGGGGAATTTCCAGATAATGCGCGGCTGTGATTACGTCAGTAATCATGTTTGACGGCAGCTCTTGCCGGTCCCCTCGCAATGACAGGTTGTGAACCCCGCCAGGCCCGGAAGGGAGCAACGGTAATAACTGCGTCATGTGCCGAGGTGTGGCTGGCAGGAGCTACCACCAGAATTTTCCCAGTGGGTCATAGCGGAACTAATAGATCGGAACGAGATGAGCTACCAGGTACTTGCGAGAAAATGGCGCCCCAAAAACTTTAAAGAGATGGCAGGGCAGAGCCATGTGCTGCAGACCCTTGTTCATGCCCTTGAAAGCGGTCGTCTTCATCATGCCTACCTGTTTACCGGCACCCGCGGCGTCGGCAAAACCACGATTGCACGTATTCTGGCTAAATGCCTGAACTGTGAACAAGGCGTCACGGCTGTTCCCTGCGAACAATGTGATTCCTGTCGCGAAATAGCTGAAGGTCGTTTTATTGATCTTATCGAAGTGGATGCTGCCTCACGAACCAAAGTTGAGGATACGCGCGAACTGCTGGAGAATGTTCAGTACGCACCCTCCAGAGGCCGTTTTAAAGTGTATCTCATTGACGAGGTGCACATGCTGTCGACACACAGCTTCAATGCCTTATTAAAGACGCTCGAAGAGCCACCGTCGCACGTAAAATTTCTGCTCGCCACAACTGACCCACAAAAGCTGCCAGTGACTATCCTGTCCCGCTGTCTGCAGTTTAATCTCAAAAACTTCATGCCCGATAAGATAGTTGATTATCTGCACACGGTATTAATCGCCGAACAGATCAGCTTTGAACAACCCGCGCTCTGGCACCTGGCCCGAGCTGCTCATGGCAGCATGCGCGATGCGCTCACGCTGCTGGACCAGGCCATCGCATTCGGTCAGGGCACCGTGAGCGACAGCAGTGTGCAGACCTTGCTTGGCACGCCAAGTCAGCTGGTGGTGTTTCGCATACTACGCGGCATCAGTACACGTAATGCTGCTGATCTGCTCGACTGTGCGGCTGAAATAGCGGAGCACAACGCCAACTATTATCAGTTGCTGGAAAATCTGTTGTCCATTCTGCACCGCACTGCGATAGCCCAGGTTTTACCGCGAGCGGTGGACAACAGTAATGGTGACAGGACGAATATTTTAGAATTGGCCAGCGAACTGAGCCCGGAAGATATTCAGCTTTACTATCAGATCGGTTTGAAGGCCCAGCAGGATTTCAGTCTGGCACCGGATCTGCAGATGGCGTTTGAAATGTTTCTGTTACGTCTGCTCGCATTTACCCCGGAAGGGCCGGTGCGCATTGCTGCCGAACTCAGCCCCTCTGAACTGAAATCTCGTGTCAATACTCCTGCTGCCTCTGTGCCTGCTTCTGCCCCTGTGCCTGATGTGGTTCAACACGAAGAAAAAAAAAAGCGTCTGATTTCATCTGAGCGTACACCTGAGGACTCATCCGAAGTCATATCAGAACACTCACCTGAAGCCTCGTCTGAGCATTCATTAGACACTCCTTCCAGGTTTGCACCCGAATTGTCTTCAGAACCGCTTATCACACCTTTGCCGGACCTATCGTCTGAACTTCCGCCTGACGCACCAGCCCCTGAGCAGACCGGTGTGCCAGCATCTGAGCAGATTAACTCCAGCACTTGGATGGAAGTGGTCAGCAAGTCAGGTTTAAGCGGAATCAGCGCTAATTTGCTGTCTAATTGTGTGCTTGAAGTGTTCACTGACGACAAAATTGAGCTGTTGCTTGATGAGAAACAGAGTTCTCTGTTTAATGAACAGTACATGAACGATATCCGGGAAGCCCTCAGCACTTACTTTAGCAAAGAGCTGCAGGTGACTGTACGTGTGGGCGTGCCGGCGACTGAATCTCCGGCGGCTTACAGGCAACGCGCCCGACAGGAGCATCGTCAGAGCGCCATCGATAATTTCACCAACGATGCTACTGTGCTCGAAATAGTACAACGATTTTCTGCCACTATTAAACAGGATTCCCTGAAACTGCACTCGGAGGATAAGCCATGACTGATCTTAATGAATTGATGAAACAAGCCCGGCAAATGCAGGAACAAATGCAGAAAGCACAACAGGAGGCTGCGGGC
>JBDNGQ010000268.1:0-1670 GCA_041689205.1 Pseudohongiellaceae bacterium
ACCAGGGTGCCATAATCACCATCTGACATACCGATACGCTGAGTCGTGTCGCCGAAACTGCTGTCTATGCCTGCTGGCAATTGCAATTGATTCATCAGCATGGACTGATCGACAGCGCTGAGCGTGGAGGCGACCACTTCGCGAGGCACAACACCCTTTGAGATGCGCAGAATCGACACATCAGAGACAATGCTTTGTTTGACGGTTTCTGCAAACTGATCGTCCAACGGGAAACCACCGAATATCCAGGCCACTGGCGTAGGCAGGTAGAGCGGGATAACGGTCATCTGATAAGGGATATCAGCCACGGTGATGACGGCAGCGGCGATGCCTTCGCTGCTGGCTGCAGCGGCATCCATCAAGGTGCGCCATTCGCCCTGCAGGGTCTCAAAACCTTGAGTGGCTGTGTCGATGATCACGGTGCCATCCATCTGGGTGATCATCATCATGTCCGCTGCGCCGAGCGAGCGCATCAGTAAATTGTCGATCGCATCGATAATGGTATACGGATCCCCTGTCCCGAAGGCATTGCGAAACCCCCAGTCGCGAGTCAGTGTGCTGGTAATAGTGAGCAAAGTGTTTTTGTGCTCTTCCCGGCTGAAGTCAAAAACATCGGCCCCCAGATCCAGATAGCTGTTAATAGTCTCCTCGGTATAGTCATTATTTTCATCATTGACGAACACGAAGATCCCTGACAACACCGGCACCAGCAGAGCCAGCAGAAACACCAGTAATCGCGAGCGAAAACTTTGGAATCCGAGCTTATGCTGGAAATTCTTCATCTAACGATATCTGGACCGGCTGGGTCCTGGCGCCCGGCGCAACCGGTTGTCACGACTCAGACTCAAGGCGATACGAAGCTGGGTAAGCTCACCATCGCTGACGCTGACTTCCTGCTCTAATGCAGGATCACCTGGCAGCGCACGTGGATGCCATAGTTTGACGCGGTAACTGCCGACAGGAATATTCTTGATCATCCCCTTGCCGTCAGCGCCGGTGACGACAGCGAAATCTGTTTCGGCCACATAGATATATCCGAGCATCCAGTCGTGAATATTACAACCGAGTTCGACCACTCCTGCGACCTCAAATTTTTCGAGATAGTCGATATTGCGCCCGCTGCCATAGAGCGGCAGTTCAAACACTTTAGCTGCTGAAAACGAATACACATGGTGAAGAATGTTATCGCTGTTGGGGAATCTCACCTGGCTGTTCCTGGTGATCAGAGTGGCACTAGCCACAAATTCCTTATCCTGCTGATCCACTTCCCTTTCAGCGGGAGAGAGAAACTGAGCGTGCAGGTTTTCCGGCAATTCCACTTCCATGACCACATCGGCCAGCGGCAATCCGGTTTCGGCGTCGAGAGCCTGCAGACTTAAATCCCCGGCATGCACTGAGATGGTCTGCAGCATCAGCCCCGCCGCCAGCATGCAGCGCCGCCAGTATGTATTTGCGTTGAATCTCATAGTTGTTCCCTTACCCCGCTGAACTCAAACCCTTAAACAATAAATGCAGACCAGCCATCTCTACCAGGCATGCAACAGTTTCACGCTGATACGATCGTTTTTGTAATCGACACCAGCTCGCGCTGCTATCTGTTGAAGGGCATAAGCAATACTGAAGGCGGTGTCTGTGCCGACAGGGATACTCCAATCCAGTGACCACAGATG
>JBDNGQ010000269.1:0-4499 GCA_041689205.1 Pseudohongiellaceae bacterium
CTGCCGTCTCGCTCAGAGGCGCAAGGAAGGAGGGAAGCAACTGGTTGCAGGACCGCCGGCCGCCAGGGATGGCGGACGACGAGCCTACAAGGATGTATTCACGGCGAGTCCTGCGGCCAGTTGCTTCCCTCCTGACCTGACTACAGCGCGATTACAAAATCAATACCGACCAGACATCTCTTCCAGATTATAAACCTTGCCAATAGAGCTGACCTGACCCGCAGTCCCGAAGGCTTCGAGGCGCTCTTTAACAATGCCCTTCATCGCAACCATGGTTGGAATCAGAAACTTACGCGGATCGAACTCAGACGGGTGTTCAGCCAGAAATCTGCGGATAGCACCCGTTGAGGCCAGGCGCAGGTCAGTGTCGATATTCACTTTGCGGACACCATTGCGGATACCCTCCTGAATTTCTTTAAGCGGCACACCGTAAGTCTCAGGAATTTCACCACCGTACTGATTAATAATTGCCAGCCATTCCTGTGGCACTGATGATGAACCATGCATAACCAGATGCGTATTGGGTATGCGACGGTGAATCTCACGAATACGTTCAATAGCCAGCGTGTCACCCGTTGGTGGGCGGCTGAATTTATACGCGCCATGGCTGGTGCCCACCGCGATTGCCAATGCATCAACACCGGTTGCCTCAACAAAAGCTGCCGCTTCCTCCGGATCCGTTAACAACTGCGCCATCGACAACTTACCTTCGGCGCCGCTGCCATCCTCTTCACCGGCCATTCCTGTCTCCAGAGAACCCAGGCAGCCGATTTCGCCTTCCACTGAAACGCCGCAGGCGTGGGCCATATTCACGACCAGACGGGTTACCTGCGCATTGTAATCAAAATCCATGGGGGTCTTCGCGTCCTCACCAAGAGAGCCATCCATCATCACCGATGAGAAACCCAGCTGAATGGAGCGCTGACATATTGCTGGTGAGGCGCCATGATCCTGGTGCATAACGATAGGGATATGCGGAAACTCTTCAATAGCAGCCTGAATTAAATGCTTCAGAAAATTAGAGCCGGCATATTTGCGGGCGCCTGCAGATGCCTGCAGAATTACCGGGCTGTTCAGCTCGTGTGCGGCTTCCATAATCGCACGCACCTGCTCGAGATTATTTACATTGAACGCAGGAACGCCGTAATTGTGTTCTGCCGCATGATCCAGCAGTTGTCGTAACGTGATAAGTGCCATTTGCTAACCTCATTTCCAATTAGTTTTATTAACTCTCAGCGATCCAGCACTTTCACCGCAGGCAATACCTCGCCCTGAACAAACTCCAGGAAGGCACCTCCGCCCGTTGAAATATAGGAGACTTTATCGGTAATGCCAAACTTGTCAATCGCTTCAATAGTTTCGCCGCCGCCGGCAATAGAAAAGCCTTCGTTCTCTGCTACAGCCCGGGCCACCACTCTGGTGCCGTTAGCAAATTGCTCATACTCAAATACACCAACGGGACCGTTCCAGATAATCGTTTTCATATCCGCGATAATACCTGCGAACATTTCAGCAGTCTGTGGTCCGATGTCCAAAATCATGTCCGTGTCTGTAATCTCGGCCAGCAGCTTGACGGTGGCGCTTGCATCGGCAGAAAAAGTTTTTGCCACCACCACATCAATCGGTAACGGGATCTCGGTTGTGCTCATCAGTTTCTGTGCGGTTTTCACCAGATCCTTCTCGACCAGTGATCGGCCAATGTTATAACCCGCAGCCAGCAGAAAAGTATTCGCGATGCCTCCACCGACAATAAGCCGATCAACTTTTTTGGCAAGGCTTTCTAATACTTTTAGTTTGCTGGAGACTTTCGCGCCACCGACAATGGCCAGCATCGGGTGCTGCGGGTTTTTCAAGGCGCGGTCGAGTGCATCCAGCTCACGGACAAGCAGAGGCCCGGC
Source organism: Pseudohongiellaceae bacterium (assembly GCA_041689205.1). Taxonomy (GTDB): domain Bacteria; phylum Pseudomonadota; class Gammaproteobacteria; order Pseudomonadales; family Pseudohongiellaceae; genus JAVVEG01. Next base: position 1,899 of record JBDNGQ010000269.1, read on the forward strand.
ACAGGCGACTGGCGCAAATTTTGCCACCCCGTGAGTACTGGCCTGAGCCCGATGCGCGGTACCGAAAGCATCCATGACAAAGACATCACATAAGGCCGCGTATTTTTTTGCCAGCTCATCCGAATTACTTTCTTCACCATCATTGATGCGCACATTTTCCAACAGCAGAATTTCGCCTGCAGCAGGTACCACTTTTTCCGGGTCTGATAAATAATCAGCAACAAGACGCACTTTTGTTTGCATTAAAGAGGCGAGGAGCTCAGCCACCGGAGCAAGGGATAATGCCGACTGCTCACTGATTGGTTTGCCTTCTTCGGGACGCCCGAGATGTGACATCACAATGACCTGAGCACCGGCTTCCAGGGCCAGACGCAATGTGGGCACAGCAGCAACAATGCGGGTATTATTACCGACCACACCATCTTTTACGGGAACATTGAGGTCTTCTCTGATCAGTACACGCTTATTTTTTAAATCAAGATCCTGCATCCTGAGTATGGTCATAATCCAATCATCCTTTGTCCATGATCACATTCATAATCAATCTGTTTTACATGGTTCTACTGAAGCTTTCTGATAACTTCAGCAACATCCAGCATCCTGTTTGCATAAGCCCATTCATTATCGAACCATGCCAACACCTTGATCAGGCGCGTGCCACTGACTCGCGTCTGGCTAAGATCAACGATGGCTGACCTGGGGTCGTGGTTAAAATCGCATGACGCCAGCGGTTCATCTGTGCAGGAGAGCACATTGGGTAGCGAACGCAATGCCGCCTCTCGAAAGGCTTTGTTCACACTCTCCATATTGGTGTCACGCCGAACTGTGACGGTAAGATCAATCACTGACACATTAACCGTGGGCACCCGCATCGCCTGTGCAGCAAAGCGGCCCTCAAGATGAGGCAGTATCCGGCCCACACCTTTATCGATTTCCGTATTCACCGGAATTATCGAATGCACCGCGCTACGGGTCTTGCGCAAATCAGTATGATGATACGCATCTATTACCGGTTGATCGTTCATTGCTGAATGGATGGTAGTAATTACACCATTCTCAATTCCGAAAGCATCATCCAAACATTTAATTACCGGCACGATGCAATTTGTGGTGCAGGAGGCATTCGATATTATGCGATCGCCGGGCTCCAGAATTTGATGATTAACACCATAAATGACCGTGGCATCAACATCGCTTTGCGCCGGCTGTGAAAACAACATCCTGCCGGCACCGCTGTGCAGGTGCAAAGCTGCAGTAGCCCGGTCAGTAAACGTGCCGGTGCATTCCATGACCAGATCGATGCCCAGTTCCTGCCAGGGTAGTTTGGCAATATCGGCTTCAGCCAGAACCTTTACCGACTGACCGTTAATCAGCAGACTGTCACCTGATTCTGCAATCGCCACCTGGCCAGGAAAGCGGCCATGAGTGCTGTCGTATCGGGTTAAATGCGCGAGCGATGTGATATCGGTCAGGTCGTTAACCGCCACAATCTGCAGCTCTGGATAAATATCCGATTCGTGCAAGGCTCGCAAGACACAACGACCTATGCGCCCATAACCATTAATCGCTATGCGATAAGCCATACCTTAATACACCAGACAGCGGTTATTTTTCACTCAGAGTCTTCACTGCTGCCATTACATTCTCCGCAGTAAAGCCGAACTCTTTCATCAGCACACCACCTGGCGCTGATTCACCAAAGCTTGTCATGCCAATCACTTTGCCATCAAGACCAACATATTTATACCAGTAATCCGCGGCCGCTGCCTCTACTGCAAGCCGCTTACGAACTGCCGCTGGCAATACCTGCTCACGATAAGCGGCGTCCTGCGCCTCGAAGACATCGGTTGAAGGCATGGATACAAGGCGCACCTTGATGCCGCTGCTCTGCAGTTGATTGACCGCATCACGGCAGATGCCAACTTCTGAGCCGGTAGCGATAACAATTACCTCAGCCGGACCTGCGCAGTCCTGCAACACGTAGGCGCCACGGGCAATCTCTGCCACTTGAGCGGGTTCACGAGCCTGATGCGGCAGTGCCTGCCGCGAAAACACCAGCGCCGTAGGACCCGTGCGATGCTGTAGCGCAAATTTCCAGGCCGTAGCCGATTCAACCGCATCACAGGGGCGCCACACTGACATATTTGGCGTGGTGCGCAGGTTGGCCAGCTGCTCAATTGGCTGATGAGTTGGACCATCTTCGCCCTGACCAATAGAGTCATGGGTATAAACCAGAATGCTATGCTGCTTCATTATCGCAGCCATGCGCACTGCATTGCGGGCATATTCCATGAAGATCAGGAAGGTACCGCCGTAGGGAATAAAGCCACCATGCAAGGCAATGCCATTCATGATTGCGGTCATGCCGAATTCTCGCACGCCGTAATTGATGTAGTTTCCATCGGCACTTTCAGTGATTGGCTTGCATCCTGCCCAGACCGTCAGATTGGAACCAGCCAGATCCGCAGAGCCACCGATCAACTCAGGCAGCAGTTCCCCGTAAGCTCCTAGAGCATTTTGTGAAGCCTTGCGGCTGGCGATATTTTCAGCCGCGTCATGACATTTCTGGATATAAGCGTCTGCACGCTCAGCAAAATGCCC
>JBDNGQ010000270.1:0-6521 GCA_041689205.1 Pseudohongiellaceae bacterium
CCTAGCATGTATTACGAAGTAAATGCACCTGACGGAGAAAAAATCTACCCAATAGCTCCTGCTGGGTATGAGAGTCGATGGATATGTGGAAAAAATCGGTACGACGAAATGATGGCGGAAGGACTCATCGAGTGGCGGCAGGTAACGAAGGACGGGAAAACAAGCTGGCAGGTATATCAAAAGTTCTATCTTGAAGGGCGTTTAAAGCAGCCATCAAACCTCTGGTCAGGACTTGAGGGAAATAAGAAAGCCACCAGAGACCTGAAAGCACTGTTCGACGGAGAAAAAGTTTTCAGCTTTCCAAAACCCGTCGGCTTGCTGCGTCACATTCTTGAGATGGCAGCAACTGACAAGACATCGGTCATTCTGGATTTCTTCGCAGGTTCTGGCACTACCGCGCATGCTGTGATGGCACAAAACGCTGTTGATTCGAGGAGCCGTCGCTATGTCCTCGTTCAGCTTCCTGAACCGCTCGATTCAGAAAACAAGGATCAAAAAACCGCCGCCGATTTCTGCGACCAACTCGGCAAGCCGCGAACCATCGCTGAGCTAACCAAAGAACGCCTGAGACGTGCCTCTAAAAAAATTAAGGATGAGAATCCCATGTTCGCGGGCGACACGGGCTTCCGCGTCTTCAAACTAGACACCTCCAACATCCGTGCATGGAACCCTGATCGCGACAACCTGGAACAAACCCTGCTCGACCACGAAGAACACATCCTATCCGGACGCACCGAAACGGACGTAGTGTATGAGCTGCTGCTGAAACTGGGCTTGGATCTGTGCGTACCGATTGAGTCGCGCAACATTGCAGGTAAGGCAGTAAGTGCAATTGGCGGCGGTGTGCTGATGACCTGCCTTGCCGAGAAGATTAGCCGTGACGATGTGGAGACACTGGCACTGGGCATCGTGGCATGGCGCAAAGAACTCGCCCCAGCAGGCGACACCACCTGCGTATTCCGCGACAGTGCCTTTGTTGATGATGTAGCCAAGAGTAACCTTGCTGCCATTCTGGAACAGCACGGCATCAGCAACGTGCGCAGCTTGTAAGGAGGTGACGATATGAGCAAAGACCTAACCAATTCCGCTGTTGACCGGCAAAACATCCTCAACAACCCATACGCGATTGCAGAGATTGAAAAGGCGGCGGGGATTCAGGGGATTACCTTTGAGGGCAAGACAATAGTGCTTAAAGAGCAGGTGGCGGCGTTCTTTGAGGTGACACCCCGTACCATCGAGAACTATCTTGAACAGAATGCTGCGGAACTATCCCAAAACGGCTATGAGGTGTTAAAGGGTAACCGCTTGAAATTATTCAAGGAAGTCATTATGGGGCTGGATGTTACCGAAATTAATTTCGGTAACATCGCAAAGACCCCCCAATTGGGTATTTTTGACTTCCGGGCATTCCTCAATCTGGCTATGTTGGTATCAGAAAGCGATAGAGCGAAGCTATTGCGCCAAGCGATTCTCGACATCGTGATTGACACGATTAACCGTCGCACAGGTGGCGGGACGAAGTATATCAACCAGCGTGATGAGGACTTCCTGCATTCCGCATTTGTCGAGGAGAACTACCGCAAGCAGTTTACCGATGCTTTGAGGGATTGCGTTGCGATGGGGAATTTCAAATACCCTGTTTATACAGATAAGATTTACGTCAGTATTTTCCGTGAAGAAGCGCATGAATACCGAAAAATACTGAGGCTCGAAAACAAAGACAGTGTGCGAGCAACCTTTTATTCTGAAGTGCTCGACCTGATCTCTGCTTATGAGTGTGGTTTCGGTGACATGCTCCAGCAAGAAGCAAAGATGCAGGGGTGCAAACTCACCCCATTAGAAGTCGATGCCCTATTCAAAACATTTGAAGCGCAGGCGCATTGGAAACCACTGATCGAGAAAGCGCGATTGAAAATGGCCAGCCGCGACTTGGCGTTTCGTGATGCGCTACACCTCCAGCTTAAGGAGTATGTCGCCCCAGTACAGCGTGCAGACTATGAGCGCTTTTTAGGTGAGAAGAGTAAAGAGTTGTCTGATCGCCTGGAAGATGCCAAGGATGTGATGAAGCGCCTGAAGGAGCGCGAATAGTGGCGTTGACCTACCTTACCATGGAACAAGTAATCGACATCCACGCAAAGACGGTAGAAGTGAGTGGCGGCGGCACATTGGGGCACTTGGATCTTGGAAAACTGGAGAGCGTGCTTCAGCACATCCAGAACGATGACTACTATCCGACGTTTGAAGGAAAGCTGACGCATTTATTTTTCTGCGCCTGCAAGTTTCATAGTTTTCAGGATGGAAATAAGCGGATAGCCATTACCCTCAGCGCGCAGATGTTGTTGTTCAATGGGTACATATATTGCGTCAGCAGTTTTCTGAGAGAGATGGAAAATATCAGTTACCACGTCGCTGCCGGAAACATCGACAAGGAACTGCTTCAAGAGATCATCACTGCGCACCTGATGAAAGAGGAAGACAACGAATCACTAAAGCTAAAGATACTGAATGCTATATCAGGACAAACACCATGAAGCTGCACTTTGAAGCAAACCTAGACTACCAATTGTCCGCCATTGAAGCAGTGTGCGACTTGTTTCGCGGGCAGGAAATATGCCGTTCGGAATTCACCGTGACCATGCGCTCGCCTGCCGCACCCGTTGACGATGATCTGTTCCCCGGCACAGTGACGCAGCAGATGACGTTAGGTGTGGCGGAATCCGACTTGGGTGTCGGCAACCGGCTCACTTTACTGGACGATGAGATTAACGACAATCTGCATGGCATCCAGTTGCGGGGCGGCTTGCCGCCTTCCGGCACGCTGGCTTCCGGCGATTTCACCGTGGAGATGGAAACTGGCACAGGCAAGACCTACGTTTATCTGCGCAGCATTTTCGAGTTGAACAAGCGCTATGGTTATACCAAGTTCGTGATAGTGGTGCCGTCGGTGGCGATCAAGGAAGGGGTTTATAAGACTCTGCAAATTACCGAGAAGCATTTCAAGGGTTTGTATGCAGGTGTACCGTTTGATTACTTTATTTACGATTCGTCCAAGCTGGGGCAGGTGCGCAATTTTGCAACCAGTTCAAACATCCAGATCATGGTGGTGACGGTAGGCGCAATCAACAAAAAGGATGTAAACAACCTTTACAAAGATAGCGAGAAGACCGGCGGTGAGAAGCCGATTGATCTAATTAAGGCGACCTGCCCAATCATCATCGTGGACGAGCCACAAAGCGTAGATGGTGGGCTGGAAGGACGTGGCAAGGAAGCGCTGGATGCGATGAATCCGCTTTGCACCCTGCGCTATTCGGCAACGCATGTGAACAAGCATCACATGGTGTATCGCCTTGATGCGGTGGATGCCTATGAGAAGAAGCTGGTGAAGCAGATTGAGGTGGCGGCGGCAACAGTGCATGGTGGAAACAACAAACCATTTGTGCGATTAGTGTCAGTCAGCAACAAGCGCGGGGTGATTGCCGCCACTGTAGAGCTGGACGTTGAAACAGCCGTTGGGGTCAGGCGACAAGAAGTTGTGAACGTGCAAGATGGCGATGATCTGGAGCAGACCACGAAGCGTGCGCTTTATGCCGACTTCCGCATTGGCACGATCAAGACTGCCAAGGGTGATGAGTTCATGGAGCTGCGCTATCCCGGTGGTGAGAAATATCTGCAACTCGGCGAGGCACATGGTGACGTAGAACCTTTGGCTATCCAGCGCGAAATGATCCGCCGCACCATCAAGGAGCATCTCGATAAAGAAAAGCGCTTACGCCCCCAAGGTATCAAAGTGCTTTCCCTGTTCTTTATTGACGCAGTGGATAAATACCGCCAATACGATGCCGACGGCAACACGGTGAAAGGGGCATATGCGACGATTTTCGAGGAAGAATATCGGCGGTATGCCAAGCATCCAGATTACCAGAGCCTATTTGCCGAGGTGGATTTGAGTAGTTCTGTTGAAGATGTGCATAACGGTTATTTCTCTATAGACAAAAAAGGCGGCTGGACGAATACGGATGAGAACAACCAGTCCAACCGCGATAACGCAGAGCGCGCCTACAACCTCATCATGAAAGAAAAGGAAAAGCTGCTTTCCTTCGATACGCCGTTGAAATTCATTTTCTCGCATTCGGCGCTACAAGAGGGCTGGGATAACCCGAATGTGTTCCAGATATGCACACTGCGTGATATTAAGACTGAGCGCAAGCGCCGCCAAACCATCGGGCGCGGCTTGCGTCTTTGCGTGAACCAGGAAGGGCAGCGAGTGCGCGGCTTCGATGTGAACACGCTAACCGTTATCGCTACCGAGAGCTACGAGCAGTTTGCCGAAAATTTACAAAAGGAAATCGAGGCAGATACTGGCATCCGCTTTGGCATCGTGCAGGATCACCAGTTTGCCTCCGTTGCAATCAAAGATGCGGATGGCAAGGAATCGCCATTAGGGTTTGATAAATCAGAGGCACTGTGGGAACACTTGAAGACAGAGGGATATATTGACGCCAAGGGCAAGGTGCAAGATAAACTCAAACTGGCATTGAAGGATGGCACGCTAAAAGTGCCCGCTGAATTAGAAGCGCAACGAGGGCAGATTGCCGAGGTTCTGCGCAAGCTATCCGGTAAGCTGGAAATCAAGAATGCGGATGATCGCCAGCAGGTAAGAACGCGCCAGGCTGTGCTGCATAGCCCGGAGTTCAAAGAGCTGTGGAATCGCATCAAACACAAGACTACCTACCGTGTGCAGTTCGACAATGAGAAGCTGATAGAAAGTTGCATCAACGCGCTGCACGATGCGCCACCGATTGCCAAGACTCGCTTGCAATGGCGCAAGGCTGAATTATCCATAGGCAAAGGTGGCATTGGCACTAACGAAAAGGCAGGTGCCGACCTGGTAACGCTAAATGAGGACGACATCGAGCTGCCGGACTTGCTAACTGACCTGCAAGACCGCACCCAACTGATCCGCAAGACCATCACCCAAATCCTGATAGGCAGTGAGCGCCTCAATGATTTCAAGCGCAACCCGCAGCAGTTCATCGAGATTGCCGCCGATGCAATCAACCGCTGCAAACGCATGGCACTGGTGGACGGTATCAAGTATCAACGGCTAGGCGACGAGCAATTCTTTGCACAGGAATTATTCGAGCAGGAAGAACTCACCGGCTATTTGAAAAACATGCTGATGGATGCCACCAAGTCGATCTATGAGCATGTGGTGTATGACTCGAACACCGAGCGGGATTTTGCTGATGAGTTGGAAAAAAATAGCGCCATCAAGGTGTATGCCAAATTACCTGGCTGGTTTAAGGTGCCGACCCCGCTGGGCAGCTATAACCCCGACTGGGCGGTGCTGGTTGAACAGGACGGCGCAGAACGTCTGTATTTCGTGGTGGAAACCAAGAGCAGCCTGTTCACCGATGATCTGCGCGATAAGGAAAGTGCCAAGATTAAATGCGGCAAGGCACACTTCAAAACACTGACAATAGGCGACAATCTGGCACATTATGAGGTGGCACGTTCAGTTGATGATTTGCTTATTTTCGCCAATCAGAACCAATACACATAAGGCTAAAACCTGTCACGCTTTCTTATGCATCGGTATCACGTCCGCCCCAGCCTTGAGCTTGTCCAGATAGTCAGCCCACTGCTGCATCATCTTCCGGCGCTCGCCGAGATGTGCGGTGCGGTTGTAGGCGCGCCCGTTCGGGTCACGCACGGCATGGGCAAGCTGGTGTTCTATGTAGTCAGGGCGCACCTGTAGCACTTCATCAAGAATCGTGCGCGCCATTGCCCGGAAGCCGTGGCCGCTCATTTCATCTTTGGCAAAGCCCATGCGCCGCAATGCTGCCAGTATGGCGTTATCACTCATCGGCCTGCCATTGGTGCGCGCCCCCGGAAACACATAGCGCCCGCCGCCAGTGAGTGAATGAAGTTCGCGCAGAATTTCTACCGATTGAATGGATAGGGGGACAAGGTGCGGTTCGCGCATTTTCATCCGTTCGGCGGGTATATTCCATTCCGCCTTGTTGAAGTCAATTTCCGCCCATTCCGCTTTGCGCAGTTCGCCGGGGCGCACGAATACCAGTGGGGCGATGCGCAGGGCACTCTTGGTCACGAAGTAACCTTGATAGCCGTCTATGGCGCGCAACAGTCCGCCTACGGCCTTGGGTTCGATAATGGCGGCATGGTGCTCCACCTTTTTGCTTGGCATGTATTCGCACAAACGCGCGGTAGGATCGCCTTGCGAGTAACCCTTCTTGGCGGCGTATCCGAATATCCGGCCACAATTCCACAGGACGCGCCGAGCAATATCCAATGCACCCCTGTCCACAATGCGTTGGACAGTTACGTCAATTTCTGGCGTGGTGATTTCATTTATCGGACGTCTTCCCAGCCAAGGAAAAATATCCTTTTCCATCCACCCGATAATTCTTTGCGTTTGCTTTTCAGATCGCTTGCTCGTTGGGACAGTCGCCCATTCACGCGCGACATCCTCAAAAGAACCGGAGGCAGGCAGCCCTTCA
>JBDNGQ010000271.1:0-3623 GCA_041689205.1 Pseudohongiellaceae bacterium
CTCTCAAACAGTTGAGCGCTGCTTTTGTTATTCATTCTTCGCTTCCTGCTTTTAGCTCGGCACTCTCAACTACTTCCCAATGGCCGCCTTTCTGGGGCCCGACGTATTTTAGTTTGCCTTGATCACCTAGTTTTTTGGCTGCTCGTTCGATAGCACTCAGCGATTTTTCTAATTGGATTGCCACTTCCGCCAAGGTCAGGGTCGACTGCTCACGCAGCAAGGCAAGAATCGCGTCTGGTGTTTTCACCGGCGTTTTCACCGGCGTTTTTGAGGCGGCATCCTCATCTGGAATACGCCCATTAAATACAACCAACATCCCGGCGGGCTCGAAGCTGAATGTGGGGAAATCCACAGCGTATTCGACACAGGCGGCACGCACTTTTTCAATTCCCCGGCCCCAGGACTCTATATCGCCGGTGCGGAAAAAAGCGCCAGCGATGAGCGGGTTGTGGGGCCTGGAGATATGTTGCTCAAGCAAGTTCTGCACTGTCCAGCCGTCCGGGATAAAGCCGTTGTTCCATATACGCAGTCGATCCTCATAGACCCGAATCTGAATTGGTACACCACTGCCGTAATCACGATGCACAAGGGCGTTGAGGATGAGTTCTCGCAATGCTTCTGGCGGAAAAAGAAAGCGCTCCACGCGAGTGATGCCCTCGTAGTGGATATAGGCCTTCATGTATTTGGTCAGAAGTAAGTCCAGCGTCTTTCGTGCCTGTTCAAAAAGGTTACCATGTACTTCGTCCTGATAGATCAGGTCGGCGTCATTGCGGAAAAAACCTATTTTCACATAGGCACCGGGCACAAAGCGTTCTGGGTTTTCGTGGAAAAGCAGCACCCCTGCCCGGCGTAAATGGTCGCCCTCTACTAGGTTGAGATTTTCGAGAATGCGCGCAGGACTGTCGTCTAGAACGGCTGTATCCATGCGCCCGCTTTTCGCTGCGGCACGGCGGAACTGCTTGAAAGCGTTAGCATCGAGATCCACCTCGTTTGCGTAAGGCACTGGCACACTGTCCCAATGTCGGCCCTGTTTGCGCAGGAGAAAAGCCTCCAGCGCAGCACCTTTGAGCAGCTGTTTTGTGCTACCGCTACGGTAGTGAAATTCGCCTTTGTAGTTGACAGCGCTAGGGTATGGGTCAACCTGAATTTCGATGATCTCATTGCCGTTTTCCGACACCAGCCGAACGTTGGCCATCACACCCAGCACATCTCTTATTTTATTGGGCAGCTCTTCTAGTAGCTTGTCAGCATTAGCCACGCCTACGGCTTCGCCTTTGTCATTCTTACCAATAAAGAGCACGCCGCCCTCAGCATTGGCGAAGCCGCAGATCCACTTCAAATAGTCGTCACGCCAGGCTTCTTTAAATTCAATGTTTTGCGATTCCTTCATAGAGCGCAGCCCATCTTTTTCAGGTGCTCATCCACCTTGGCAGATAGCACGGCAACACTCTCCACCAGTTGCGGCAACGGCGTGGTATAGCGCTCAGCCAGTTGCCATCGTGGAATCAGATGAATATGCATGTGGTTAATGGTTTGCCCGGCTGCGACTCCGTTGTTAATGCCGATATTGTAGCCATCTGGTTTGTATCTGGTCTCCAACTTCGCTTTAGCTCTATTCAAAAGTTCCATCAATGCCGTACGCTCTGCATCTGTCATGTCGAAAAAAGAAGCGATATGCCGTCGGGGAATGATTAAGGTGTGACCCTTGCTGATAGGAAAGCCATCTTCAATTGCGATTGCCAGATTGCTCGACTCGACAATCCGATCTGAGCAATCCTGGTTAACAATCGTGCAAAAGGGGCATGTCATATTCTGAAACCATGTAAATTTTGCTTTTATTCACCTGGAGTCTACGGTAAATCCCTCAACTGTCAATTTTCAATCGCTTACATGCTAATGCACAAACCCCATCCCCGCCTTCACCCCTTCTTTAACCCCGCACTCGCCCTCGAGCGCCGTCACAAACTGTGCCGCGGACAGCACGGGTCGAAACCTTCCCTGGCGGGCGACGGCGGCGAAATCGCCTGGTGTCACATTCAGCAGGGTACTCAATCTGACCAGACATTCTCTTTCAGGCGCGGCCAGGGCCAGCGTTGCGCAATAGCGCCTCAGCAACTCCTGCGCCTGCGTTGTCTGCAGGTAATCAAACTTCACCTTCAGGTCGAAGCGGCGCAGGGCTGCCTGATCCAGGCCTGCCATCAGATTAGTGGAGGCGATGAATAGGCCGGAGAAGGCTTCCATCTGGGTGAGCATCTCATTCACCTGGCTGACTTCCCAGCTGCGCTGGGCGCCGCGGCGGTCCTGCAGGAAGCTGTCTACTTCGTCGATCAGCAGCAGGGCGCCTTCGTGTTCGGCCTGGGTAAAGGCGCGGGCAATGTTCTTCTCGGCTACGCCTAAATAGGGGGACATCAGGTCGGAAGCGCGCTTGACCAGCAGGGGAATGTTCATCTGTTCGGCAAGCCAGCGGGCATAGGCGGTTTTGCCAGTGCCAGATGGCCCATACAGACACAGACGGCCGGCTTTGCAGGCGATCAGGCCACCAGCGATCTGCGCGAGATCTGCGTCGGCATGAATGAACAGCGGGTCGTAGACTTCCGGCAACTGGTTGGCATCGTGGCGTTTGATGCGTGCATGGCCCTGGGCTTCCAGGGTGTTGTTGATCAGCAGATTGAAGGCGGAGACTCTGTCGGCATCGTTCAGTTCTTCGCTGATCCTGCGCACCACGGCGGCTGCGCGGGTGACGACTGCGGGAGCCAGAGTCTCGGATGCGCAGATGCGCGCAATGGTCGCGGTATCAACCAGGCCGGCGCAGACTTCGGTAAGAATACGTTCGCGCTGTTTGCGGGGCGGCACGGGCAGCTCGCAGACGATGTCGAAGCGGCGCACAAAGGCGGGGTCCATGTCGATGGAGTTGGATAACCACAGAGTCGGCACGGTGTTGTCTTCGAGCATCCGGTTGATCCACGCTTTACGGGTCTGGGCGGTGCCTTTGTCGAATAAGCCGGCACCGTCGTTGAAGACATCTTCGGCCTCATCAAACAGCATCAGTGCGCGACGTCGGCTGAAGAAGCTTTGTGCGGCACGAAATGCGCGCAGGCGTTTGCTGCCGGCCACCGGGTCGCCATCGATATCTTCACTGGAAACTTCAAACAGCTCACAGTTCAATTCCTGGGCGAGCAATCTGGCCAGCTGTGTCTTGCCAGTACCCGGCGCGCCGTAAAGAAAGACATTGACCCCTTTGCCTTTGTTGTCGACGGATGTTTTCAAATACGGGCGCAGTACGGCCAGCGTGGCATCGATGTGTTCATAGTCGCTGAGGCTCAGTTCAGGCGCTGCGCCCAGCGCAACGGTTTCGCGCAGCAGGGTGACCGGGTCAGGATCGGAGGAATAGATGGTGTCGGCAAAATCCTGAGAGAGCATGTCAATTTTATTGCTCAGACTGGAGACGCCATTGCGGTCCACACTGACCAGTCCGGATTTTGCTAACACGGATTGTGTGCTCAAGGCGGTGCGCACTTCATGTTCAGAAATATCGAGCAGTATGGACAAACCCGTAAACAGGCGTGCGGTGGAAATCTGTCCCAGCCAGTCAGTGGCATCGGAAAGTATGCGGTCATTTTTAA
>JBDNGQ010000272.1:0-5924 GCA_041689205.1 Pseudohongiellaceae bacterium
CGTCTTGGCGTGCCGCTGACCGGGATCGGCAAGATCATCGCCGTGGGATTCAATTATGTGAATCACGCTGCCGAGATGCAGGTCGAGCTGCCCACTGAACCATTGATTTTCATGAAGGCGACCTCTGCATTGAGCGGCCCCTTTGATGATGTGATCCGCCCGCGCGGCGGCGACAAGCTGGACTATGAGTCAGAACTGGTCGTGGTAATCGGCACCAGGGCGCAATATGTTTCCGAAGAGGATGCGTTTGACTACGTTGCCGGGTATACAGTGGGGCATGACGTTTCCGAACGGGCGTTCCAGCGCGAGCGCGGCGGTCAGTTTACCAAGGGTAAGAGTGCCGATACGTTCGCACCTCTCGGTCCCTGGCTGGTGACGCGCGACAGCATCGATGATGTACAGAATCTCGCCGTCTGGTCCGAGGTCAACGGTCAGATGCGTCAGCAAGGCAATACTGCGGACATGGTGTTTGGCGTTGCGCACATCGTAAGCCATCTCAGTCAGTTCATGACCTTGCATCCCGGTGATGTGATCTATACCGGCACACCCGCGGGCGTGGGCGATGGCATGGTGCCGCCGGTCTATCTCAAACCGGGTGATGTGGTCAGGCTCGGTATCGAGGGGCTGGATGAACAGCGTCAGGTGATTGCACCGTCGCCTTAGAGCCGGCCACGGATAGGGGCAAAGACATCGGGTCGCTTTTACGGCGCCTTTGAAGTCAATAACCTTACCATCGGGCACGTCGTCACCCCAGTATTCAAGGATACGAAGCGCCCCCATTCCGATAAACATCTCATCAGCCATTCTGGCATGATCGATAAAAGCCTGTTTGTTGGTGCAGGGCGCTGCTATGACAAAACCATTTATATAGGACGTGCTGTTATTTCTTTGTTGTTTCAATGGACAGGAAGTCTCGCTATGATCGTATCTAATGATAACAATAGACGGCCCCGACTACGTGCCGTGTAAATGCGTCACGGATACCACATGGATAAGTTGGACCGGATTCAGAAACTGCACCAACTGCTCATCACCCGACGCTACCCCGTTAGTCTACGCATCCTGGCCGACAAGCTTGGCTGCGGCGAAAAAAATGCCAAACGCCTGATCCGCACCCTCGAAGACTTGATGCTGGCCCCCATTGAGTACAACAAAGAACACAAAGGCTGGGCCTATGCCTGCGGTCCCGATACCAAGAGCCAACTACCCGGACTGTGGCTCACCGCCGAAGAACTCCAATCCATGGCCCTGCTTCTGCACATGCTGCAGAATTTCGGCAACGGTCTGCTCAACGACGAGCTCAAGGTTGTGGAAAAGGAAGTCCACAAACTGTTGAAGGCCCGCAAGATTTCCCCTGAGGTACTGAAGAACCGCATCAAGGTGTTGCCGATCGGCCACCGTTCGGTTCCTAACGATATCTATCTGCGCGTGAGCGACGCCCTCCTCAAAGGCAAGCAGCTCCTGTTGCGCTACACCGACTACAGCGGCAAGCAGACACAACGCGTCGTCAGTCCGCAGGATCTCGTCTACTACCGCGACAACTGGTATCTGGATGCGTGGTGTCACACGAAAAAAGATATCCGTCAGTTTCTGCTGGCACGCATGGCAAAGGCTGCGATTTGTGATGAGCCAGCGCATGTTGTCCCCATCGCGAAACTCGAAGAACACTTCTCCGGCAGCTACGGTATTTTCGCCGGCAAACCCGAACACACTGCCATTTTGCGTTTCTGCGGAAACGTTGCGCAGGAAGTGTCGCAGCAGGTTTGGCATCCGCAGCAAGAAGGCCGGTGGGATGGGGAAGAGTATGTGTTGCGATTTCCGTATGGGGATGACCGGGAGTTGGTGCGGGATGTGATGCGGTATATGCCGGATGTGGTGGTGGAGGGGCCGGTGACTCTGCGAGCAGCCGTTGTAACGCGTCTGGAGGAAGGGCTGAAGGCTTTACGCAAACCCGGATAACACTGTACAAATGAACAGTTAGCGAATTGTCCGGGCACCTATGCGACTGTGTGTCAGTGCGGACAGCGAGTCCATCATCACCGTCAGGGAGTGATAGCCATGAAAGCCGAGATGACCTTGTTTGAAGACTACAAGATTCGCCGTGTGTATGACGAAGGCAGCGAGACCTGGTGGTTCTCGGTGATCGATATCGTGCAGGTGTTGACGCAGCAAGGGGATTATCAAGCAACCCGCAACTACTGGAAGGTGCTGAAGAACCGTCTGAGCAAGGAGGGCAGTCAGTCGGTTACAGAATGTAACTGACTGAAATTGACCGCTGCGGATGGCAAGAACTAGATGGCTGACGTTGATCCCTAGAACTACAAAGTAATTGAAAAACAACAAGGACGACATTAACTGATGCGAGCACCAGCCTCCAAGAACATCAACCTGCCAACGATTCCACTAAATCAGTGTCTTGCGAAGTCATTCAAATGTGCTGACGGCTCCATATTGCCAGGACGGCTGGTCTTCAACCATTGCCAAATTGTTGGGGAAGTAGCTCGTGCGATGATTTCCCGCATGCCAGACTGGCTTCGCGCAGACTTGTTTCCAGCAGGCTCAGAATTAATCGCAGCTGCTCACGATATCGGAAAGGTCAGTCCAACCTTTCAGAAAAAAATCTACAACGCACTCTCTGTAAAAGATGAACAGATCCTGGACCAATTAAGATCGATCAACGAGAAAACGGAGAACTTGTGGGGAGGACATGCTGGTGTCAGTCAGGCTACGGTGGAGACCCAGAACTTTGGCTCATTCGTCGCTGAAATTCTCGGGCAACACCATGGTAAGTCACCCAACCTAGCGCTATATACCGCGAACAGTTCTGTGTTTGGAGCACAGCCCTGGCACGACCAACGTCTCGAATTACTTGCGCAACTTAGAAGTGACTTGGATGTCGAGAATTTCCCTGTGGTGAAAAATGGGTTGCAGGCGCGAGTACTGGCAGGGCTCACCACTGTGTCCGATTGGATTGGCTCTGGTTCTCTTTTTGAAGACCCAAGTGCCGATTGGCAGCCAAGGATCGAGCAGGCATTGGACAACGCAGGATATGTCAATCCAACAGTAATCCCCGGGTTAAGCTTTAGCGATGTGTTCAACGACGGCATTACCGGGTTCTCTCCACGGGAAACTCAAGTCAAACTGATTGAGACCATAAAGGAAGATGGTGTATACGTGCTCGAAGCGCCAATGGGACTGGGGAAAACCGAAGCCGCTCTGTATGCAGCGTATCAATTGTTGGAGAAGAAATTAGCCACCGGAATTTATTTCGCACTGCCAACACAACTTACATCGGACAAAATCCATGAACGTGTCAATGCGTTTTTAAACCGAGTTCTAGCTGATGACTCGCCACACAAGAAAGCGCTGTTGGTGCATGGCAATGCTTGGCTAAAACAGTTCGAGATGGGTGAGGAAGGTAACCCCGGTGGGGCGTGGTTCACGCAAGGAAAACGTGGCATTCTGGCGCCCTTTGCTGTGGGCACCGTAGATCAGGCATTGATGGCAGTGATGAACGTTAAACACGGCTTTGTGCGTACCTTTGGCTTGGCCGGAAAGGTAGTCATTCTGGACGAAGTACATTCCTATGACAGTTTCACGGGAACGATTCTGGACGCTCTCATCAAAGCACTGCGTCAACTTCATTGCACGGTTATCATCTTGAGCGCCACACTGACTCAAGAACGCAGATCGAAACTTCTTGGTGTTACTGCTCATTCAGCCGCTTACCCATTGATAACAGCTCAACCTAAAAATGGACCGTTTTCTGAAATCGAAGTCACATTGATCCCTGATGCTGTAGTCAGCATCAGTCATCAGCAGGATGCGAAAGCGATCGAAGAAGCACTCTATAGAGCAGAGAGCGGGCAGCAAGTTTTGTGGATAGAAAATACCGTCAACGAGGCGCAAGCGATTTTCAATACACTTTCCGCTCGTGCAGCGGGTACCGGAGTGGCCTGCGGACTACTGCACTCTCGCTACACAAAGAATAATCGCGCCCACAATGAAGACATCTGGGTGAGGCATTTTGGCAAAGAAGGAGCGAACACACGTAACCAGACAGGTCGAATACTCGTAGGCACTCAGGTACTGGAACAGTCGCTGGATATTGACGCAGATTTTCTGATCAGCCGAATTGCTCCAACTGACATGCTTCTGCAACGCATGGGCCGTTTATGGCGCCATCAACAAACACAGCGTCCATCATCTACTCGGTGCGAAGCGTGGATACTTTCTCCTGACCTGGATTCAGCAATCGCAACACCAGATGTCGCATTTGGAAAAAGCGCTAAAGTATATTCTCCGTACGTTCTTTGCAGGAGCCTGGCTGTTTGGCGAGGCCTCTCACAGGTAAGACTGCCTGGTCAGATTCGCGAGTTGATTGAGGCAACTTACGCCAGACAGGAAGAAAGTGCGGACATGGCGAAACACTTCCATCAATTGGAAAAAACACGAAGCAAACTTGAGAGACTCGCTTTGGTCGGACTTTCGAAAGGAGGAAATACTCAGGCAGAAGAAAATGCTCAAACTCGGCACAGCGAATTGGAAACAACGGAAGTGCTATTGATTCGTGCCTACCAAAACGACCGAAAGAACCACGGAACAATCGTTACTTTTTTGAATAATGAACAGGTCCTCATTCCGCTCAACGGACGCTCCATGTCAAGGCAACGATGGCGTGAGATCAGCATCATCCTTACTCAAAGCACTTTGAAAGTGGCCGATTACCTGGCTCCCAATCCGGTAAGCAGATCTAAGATCAGTTGGCTGGGCGACTATTTTTATCTGGGAAAGCCGGAATATGATGAAAGTGTCATGCTGCGCCTGGGATTAGTTTTAGACGACGAAAGTGTCGCTGGGCTAGATGGCGAACCAGTCAATGAGCAGTACCACCTTTCTTACAACACCACACAAGGTTATGTAGCGAAAAAGAAATGAAACACCAGAAAATGACTGTATCGAATACCTTCATAGAAAAGAGAACACTATGACTATAGAAAACCGCTATAACTTGATCGATGAACCTTGGATACCGATTGTAGACGTCGGCAAAGTCAGCTTAAAACAATTGTTCAGCCATTCTGAATATCGCGGTATAGGTGGAAACCCTGTGCAGAAAATTGCACTGATGAAATTGCTTTTGGCGATTGCTCAGTCGGCGTATACACCGGAGGATGACGAAGAGTGGAAGGCACTGGGCGCTCGTGGTATAGCGCAAAAGTGTCTGGCGTATTTCAAGCAGTGGCATGATCGTTTCTACTTATATGGTGACATGCCATTTCTGCAGATACCTGAAATTAAAGGCGCAGCAGTTCAAAGCTTTGGGGCCGTGCTTGCCGAAGTGTCGACTGGAAACACAACCATTCTTACTCAATCTCAGGCTGAGAAAGACCTAACAGATGCAGACAAAGCATTACTAATTGTGCAGTTGATGGGATTTGGTCTAGGGGGAAAGAAAACTGACAATTCGGTAGTTCTGTCTCCTGGCTACGCGGGGAAGTTCAATGACAAGGGGAAACCGTCGACTGGAAAGCCGAGTGCATCAATCGGATTCCTGGGATTTTTGCACAATTTCCTACTAGGCGAATCCCTGCAGGAAACACTATGGCTGAATTTATTTACTCAGAAGCAGATTTCCGATTTAACTTATTCTGAAGGAATGGGGATTGCTCCCTGGGAGAGGATGCCTAAAGGTGAGGCTGACTCAACTGCAGAAGCGCTTAAATGCAGCCTGATGGGTCGGCTTATTCCGCTGTCAAGATTCTGTCTATTAGCAGAAAGCGGGTAAGCGCCAATAAATCAGCACCTGTTTTTTAACTGTTTGTTTCATCACACTGATTCCTGACTTCAATCATCAAGGAATCAGTATGAGTACCCAGACTAATCAGCAGTATTGGCAAGAGCAGCTCGAGCAGTGTCAGGCA
>JBDNGQ010000273.1:0-2448 GCA_041689205.1 Pseudohongiellaceae bacterium
CAGATCAGTCTGCAGGCAGACCTGACTGACTACCCGCTGGCGGTACTGAACAGTTCCGAGGCCGTTAATGCCATTGCCGCAGCAGAGGTCGATGTTGCGCCACTACCTATCGCTTTTGCAGGCATGGATCTGCCGGCGCAGCTGCCGGTGAATATGGCGTTAAACGGATTACTTAATGCACAGGTGCAGATTGATGGTGCCCTCACTGAGAACCCGGCTGATCTGCAGATACGCGCAACGCTGAACACCGGTGAAGGCGTCTTGTTTGTCGCTACTGAAGCGATTCTGGACGAAAGTACCCTGGCTGCGATTTCTGATGACGTTACAGTGACTGGCGATCTGCCGGCCTCAGGCACCCTGGCTCAGTTCAACTGGCCCGCTGCCGCACTCAATGTTGAGCGCATAAATAATATCTGGAATGCCACTGGCAACCTCGAATTTTCGCAGCAAAATGTCGAGGATTCCGGCATTGCAATGCGCGGATCAATCAATACCAACCTGCAGATGGATGCTCAGGAAAATCTCAGTGGCCAATTTGATGTTGCCGTCGATGACCTGAACTTTATCGAAGCGTTTCTGCCACAACTCGAACAGACTCAGGGACAACTGAACAGCCGAATCCGGCTTAATGGCACCATTACTGAACCTCAGTTCAGCGGGGACATGTTGCTGACTGATGCGCAGACTGACATTCCGGTATTGGGTCTGCAGCTGCGTAATCTGCAGGCAACCTTAAGCAGTACTGACGGAGAGTCTTTATCCCTGACCGGAAAAGCGGAGTCTGGTGAAGGCTCGCTCAATTTTACCAGTGAACTTATCAATCCACTTGTTGAAACTCGCGAACTTTCCGTCACCCTGCAGGGTAATGACTTCCAACTGGCTGACGTTGAAGAATTGACTCTTGCTGTGAGTCCTGACCTGCAATTAATGGTCAGCAGCGCGGGAATTCATGCCACCGGCACTCTGCTGATTCCTCTGTTGAATGTTGAAATTACCAGCCTGCCAGAAACCGCCGTTGATGTGTCCGGAGATACCGTGCTGGTTTCTCAGCGCCCGGATACCCCTGATGTGCGCAACGCAGCGCAGGCCGACCGGGGTGCGCTTGGTGACATGCCGCTTACTGCTGAAATCCGCCTGGAACTGGGGGAAGATGTGCGTTTTTCAGGTTTCGGTTTAACTGCACAGCTTGGTGGCGTACTGGATATCAATCAGCGGGCTACCGGCACACCGCTCACCTATGGGGAGCTGTCGATTACTTCAGGCAGTTACACACTCTACGGTCAGACGCTTAATATAGAGCATGGCAAACTGCTGTTCTTTGGCACCTACGACAATCCAGGTCTTGATATTCGCGCAGTCCGCGAAGCAGAGAATGTAAAGGTTGGCGTGCAGATGAACGGTACCCTGCGCAATATACGCAGTGATTTGTTCTCCAGCCCAACACTGCCCGATGGAGAGATCATTGCGGTACTGGTGACCGGACGGCCGCTTTCGGAGGTTGGACAGTCAGATGGTAATGCGCTGGTAGGGGCTATTACCACCCTGGGGATACGTCAGGGTCAGTCACTGACGGATCAGGTGCGCGGGCAGCTGGGTCTGGATACGCTTGCCATTGCGAGTTCAGGAGATACCAGCGACAGCAGTCTGATGCTGGGTAAATACCTGACTCCGAAAATCTTCGTGCGTTATGCTGTCGGACTGTTCGATACACAATCCGTGCTGGCTATCGACTACTCAATTTCCGAGCGGATAAAACTGGAAGCCACCTCAGGTCAGAATCAATCGATTGATCTGACCTATACCCGCGAGCGCTGATCAGATAGCCGCAGCGGCTTCCAGCACACCCAACTCGTCAGCATCAAAACCCCAATCGAGCAGTATCTCTTTGCTGTGCTCACCAGGCCGGGCCGGTGAGTGTTGCACCTCCGGCACGGTGCGGCTGAAGCGCGGCGCGGGTGCCGGTTGCACCACACCATCCCGGGTGATGAAAGTTTGACGGGCCTGATTATGTGGGTGCTGCGGCGCCTCATCCATATCCAGCACTGGTGCAAAGCAGACATCAGTACCTTCCATCAACTCGCACCACTGCTGCCGTGAACGCGTTTTAAACAAGGTCGTTAATTTTTCTTTCAGCTGCGGCCAGCCGGCCGGGTTCATCTGCCGACTGAATTCGGGATCATCAATATTGCACAGCTCCAGCAGCAGCGCATAAAACTGCGGTTCAATTGCCCCAATCGCGATAAAGCGATTGTCGCTGCAGGCATAGGTATCATAGAAATGTGCAGCACCGTCCAATAGATTAGCGCTGCGCTGATTACTCCACAGACCTGCGGCCTTCATGCCGTAAAACAAGGTCATCAGACTCGCCGACCCATCGGTCATTGCGGCATCAATAATCTGGCCTTTGCCTGATGTTCGAGTCTCCAGCAATGCTGCCAGCATACCCAC
>JBDNGQ010000274.1:0-2527 GCA_041689205.1 Pseudohongiellaceae bacterium
CCCAGTTCAAGCCCCGGGACATCTTTGAGCGTGTACTGATTAACGAAAGTATAATCTGTACTTACGCGGAAACGACCCCAGTCATTATCCCAGTTGTAACCCAGTTTCACGTCAACACCATCAGCGATGATGGTGCCTGCATTGACGGTTCCAAGCACCGTTGTGGTCAGACCAGCCGTGGTGACACCAAAAGTTCGTACCACCCCATCGATCTGATAGGCAGCCGGGTTAACAACGCAGTCAAGGCGCGAGCCTGGGGTGACATTATTGTAACCAGTAGAACCACCGACAGTGCTCTGAGTTGCAGGGTTAGTACCCCATATTGCAGCCAGTGCTGTTGGATTACAGGGAGTAAGTTGATCCATCGCCGCCCAGCCACCGGTTCTCTGACCAGGAATGGTGCCGTTCAGAATATAGTTAGCCGGATTCGCTGCAGCCACTTTGAAGCGTTCAATTTCATCAGCGATTGCAGAGATACCAGGTTGTGGCAGCACTTTATCGGTGAGTTCAAAGCGCCAGAAGTCGGCACCGACGCTGAGACCATCCAAGCTGCCCGCAGGCGTCCAGATAAAGCCGGCATTGAAGGTATCCGCATACTCATTGCCAACATCAGGAGCTGGTCCACCCAGGGTATAGGTGAAGTTAGGCAGTGCGTTTGTATTGTTAACTTCCAGCAAACCTGCACGTACCGCCTGATTGCGGATCGGATCGCGGAAGGTGTTGCTGGATGCTTCCAGCCCTTCTTCAACGATACCGACGTTAGGAGCACGGAAAGACTGCGAGAATGAACCGCGCAGTAATAACGTATCCATCGGTCTCCAGCTGATTGCAAACTTAGGCGTCACTTCACTGCCGATATTGCCGCCATAACCTTCGTAGCGCACAGCAAACTGGGTTTCAACGTTTGCAATCAAAGGCAATGACAACTCAGCAAAAACAGCTTTGATATTACGATCGTTGCTGTAATTGAAGATACAGTTTGAACACTCGTAGTTGTTACTTACGTAGTGGAAATTGTTTGGAACACCATTCGCACCATAGCCCAGAATCGCGTTGGGCAGACCTGGGTAGTTGATGTCAGGAGCATTTGACTTATTGTTCTGCATCCGGTACTGAGCACCGACGGCAAACTGCGCCATACCCCCTTGCAGCTCCAGTAATTCCCCGGACACCACGGCATCAATGACACCCAGCTTATTGCGTTTGTCAGCACGTTGGATGGTTGGGTTCATCCACTCCATCAGAGCCGGATCATTGGCAAGGGCCGGGTTGCTCATCGAAGTCAGGAAGGGGTTGTAGAACATACAACCATCTTTACCCTGATTATTACTGGTCAAGCCCAGAGAGATACTTTCTCTGGTAGTGAACACAAAGCCCGGGAAGAAGGTTTGGGTGTAGCCTTTGGCATAAGCACTGTTACTGACATTCCAGAGAGTAGGAATGGCTCCGCCAAACGGGCCTTTCTCGGCCGCCCAGTCAAAATCACTGCGACCGTTTGGTGTGCAATTTGGACCACCCAGTCCATTAGCGGCCAGCTCTGCGCGGTCACGTTGGAAGGTCTGGTACTCCACCTCAAAACTGGTTCCACTCCAGGAATAACTGACATCGTAGTTGAAGCGACGATCATTCAACGCATTAAATTCACCCTTCAAACCGGCCTGTGCCGCCACTGTTTCGGTAGAGGTATTGTTAGAGTTGCCACCCACTCGTGGCGCGTTACCTCTCTGTACGTTGGCATAAAAAGGTACATTCAAACCGCCGTTTGCCAGCGCAACAGGGGCGTTAGGAATACTGGTTGGACGGGTAAGACCCGCTTTGCCCGCGTAATAGCCCATCTCTGCAGGCATACCGATCGCGTATCCGCCGAACGACGGATTGCCAACGTGCGCACCAGGCTGAGCCAGGAATACGGTGGGTCCGCGGGAGCCATTGGCGCCGGAATCAGAGCGCTCAATGGTGGAATCTGAGTACTGGAAGAAGGAGTAGAATTCGGCTTGTTCACTGAAAGTATGGTTAAACGCACCAGCGATGCTGTCACGCTCCATACCCACCGTCATATAGCTCCACTCGTAGGTGAATTCCCGGCAGCTGCCACTGTTACTTCCGCGCGAATCAGACCGTGTGCCAATAAAGAATGGCGTCCCGTCGGCCGAGGTCTGGCTGAAGCAGAGCGGATCAGTCAGCACCTGCGTGGGCGAACCACCTTCGGCAACATTGCGGGCAGTTACTGCCTGGTTGATATACGCCTGATTTATCCGGGAACCGAATGCAGGGTTAGACGCAGTAGCGTCTAAGCTGCCAGGAGAACCACCAACGCCACCGGTAAATTCTGAATTCTCATCGAAGTAGTTAGCAAATTCGACCGGCACCGGATCGCGTCGGAACGTTTCACCTGAAATAACAAAATGGGTATTTCCGCTGTCACTTGCCCAGCCGTAAATAGCGCTGGCGGTCTTATCGAACAAATCACCGGCTTTCTCGACACCTTGAATATCGCCATAAATTTCAAGGCCTTCGAACTGAGTAC
>JBDNGQ010000275.1:0-14414 GCA_041689205.1 Pseudohongiellaceae bacterium
CTGCCCGCCGGGTCGACTACAGACGCACTCGGGTCGAACTCTTTGAGTTCATAGGGCAGATACAAAATATGCGCGCGCTGCTGCAGCAGATCAGGGTCAGCAATAATGACCACTTCGGTATCAGGTATTGGGTTCTGAATCAGTTGCAGGCACAGATCTACCCCAATACCCGCCGGCTCTCCCGGAGTTACGGCAATGCGATAACTCATAGCTTCTGTATCATCCTTGTAGCGATTTTATGAGATTGCTCAGATCAGAACCTTTACATAGGCCTGTTCTCTGATTTCCAGCAGCCAGTTCTCCAGCTCAATGGCGAACTTGCGATTACGTAAGGTGTTCTCTGCCTGAGAACGGCGATACTGCTGGCTTAAATCCTGCTCACGGCGGTCCAGTACCTCGGCGATATGCCAGCCGAAGGTGGTGCGGAAAGGGGCACTGACTTCGCCAATTTCCAACTGCTTAACGACGATTTCAAATTCCGGCGCAACCCCGCCTTCGTTAACCCAGCTCAAGTCGCCACCGGCAACTACTGAGGCGGTATCATCGGAATACTGACGGGCCAGAATAGCGAAATTCTCACCATCACTGATGCGCTGTTGAATGGTTTTAGCCAGTTCTTCTGCCTCCTGCTCCGTGCGTATTTCATTACTGGTGACCAGGATATGGCGAATATGCGTCTGGTTTACCAGGCGGGTGCTGTCGCCCTGAACATTCACCAGCTTCAGAATATGAAAGCCATTTGAACTGCGCAGCGGTTCACGAACTTCTCCAACCCGCATGGTCGGCACAATATCAGCAAACAGACTGGGCAGTTGTTCGGTCTTACGCCAGCCCAGTTCAGAACCGGCGACCGGAAAGCCCTGCGGGGGATTGGCGGCGGCATTACGTTGAGCAATCATGCGCGCTTCCAGAAACTCACCACCGGTGGTGATGGACTCGTACAATTGGCGGGCGTATTGCTCTTTCGCAGTCACCACTTCAGCCGGGTCATTTTCAGAAACCGGAATCAGAATCTGATCAACCAGATAGTCAGGCGCCATAGTGACGCGGCCGGTCTCTGAATTCAGAAAATTCTCAATCTCCTGATCAGTGATATTGATGCGACGGTTGACGATACCGCGCTGCACTTCACGCAAAGCCAGTTCTTTGCGAACCTGCTCACGGGTAATGAGATAGCGGGATTGCGCCTCAAGCGAGGCAATATAGTCATCGAAAGTCATGTTGCTGGCTTCGGCCAGGCTCTGAAATACTTCATTGACAGTTTCATCGTCAAAGCGGACGCCCATGCGATCAGCGAACTGCATCTGCAGGCTTTCTATCACCAATGCCTCAATAACCTGTGCCAGCAAATCAGCTTCTGAAGGAAGCTGCCGGCCGGATTGAAGAGCCTGGCTGTTAATTTCTTCAAGCCGCGCATTAAGCTCGCTTTGCAGAACCACACCTTCATCAACAATAGCGATTACCTTGTCGAGGACTTCACGTTGTGGGGCCTGTGCCAGCGCGCCGGTATAACTACCTGATGCCGCCAGCAGGGTTGCCCCAAGCAGCAGTGTCCGCAGGGATCTATTGATTTTGAAGAGGTTATTCATTGGTTTCATACTCCTGGAAGCCTGGAATACCGTCACTGAAGAGTCGGCCTAAGCCGCCCCCGGCGAGATTGCCAAGCCCGTTTAGCGAGAACTGGAAGAAAACACCGCGATTAGGATCATTCTGCAACAGCAGGAATTCGTACTGATCTATCCATTCGCGCCCTACCAGTCTGATAGTAGCGCAACAGTTACTGTATTCGACACCGAAAAAGGATTCAAGGTTCCGTCCATTGCTGTGATCGTAATTCCAACGACCCAGTAAACGCCAGTTATCATTCACTGGCCAGACGCCGGAAACATCGGTTTGCTTGATACGTGGGTCTATCTCCGGCGGCGAGGACAGGAAGATATCCACATTTTCACGGTAGCGCCATGCCAGATTGAGAATATGATTGGCATCGGACTGATAATGCACGACGAAGCTGCCTTCATCTACCTTGCGTTGATCTTCATTCCACTGCAGATCAGCGGTTACCCGCCAGTCCTCACTTAAGCCATAGTCAAGTTCGGCCACCAGCGCTGAGCGGTCCGTGTCCAGAGGCTGGATGGCCTGCCAGCTTTGCAGCGGGCTGTCCAATGACACGCGGCGATCCTCAAAGTGGAAAATCTGACCCAGGCTGAAACGGGCTTTTTCGCGTCCGCGCTCATCGAGCAGGCGGTTCGTTAATGCCACAGTCACCTGATCAGCATCGCCAAAGCGATCACCGCCGATAAAGCGGTTATCGCGGAACAACTGATTAAAGCCGAAGCTCAGCTGAGCCGTATCGAAGTTAGGCAACTGACCTTGTTCTTCAAAATCGCTGTACAGATAAAACAGTCGCGGTTCCAGGGTCTGCGTGAAGCGTCCGCCGAAAAACGTCAGTGGGCGCTCAAAAATCAGTCCGCTGTCGAGGCTGAAAACCCCATTGCCGATGGTTGGGTTGTCGTCAGTAGCCAGCGCCTGATCATCCAGTTGCCAGCTGGCAAAGCGATATTTCGCAGTCGGTATGATAAAGGCGCCTGGGGTGCGCAAAGGCCAGCTTATGGTGGGCTCAAAGTTCAGACGCTGACCGGTTACCAGGGCGCCATTATTGATTTGCGCCAACTGAAGCAGCCCCTCATCCAGCTGACGGTCGAAGCTCACATGGGCAGCTTGAAAACCATATTCAAGGCCGGTATCCAGCTGAAAACTATTCGCCAGTGTCAGCTCCGGAAGGCGGTCATAAGGTTTGTTGATATCGATGCTGGCTGCCAGCGGATCAATCAGCTCGATACGTTGGACATTGGTGCCGGCCCGCCAGTTGGCGCTGCTGAAATTGAGCTGACCCTGCTTATTGAGATGGGTTCTGCTTTCCACATTCAGACCGCGACTGCCCAGATCGCGAAAATAATCTTCATCACTGACGGCGCCGTAATCCACCCTGGTAGACCAGTTGGCACCCAGCATGCCTTGATGCTCGTAGCCTAAAAACCAGCGTTTATCCGTAGGCGGTGAATTATCGCCAGCGATGTCTGCCGTGCCCGGGTCGAATAGCCGGTCTTCAGGGAGCATGGCAAGGTTCACGGTGTTCATCGACCAGCTGGCCAGATAACGCAGCTCGGCACTGGCCATCAGGCCACGGTCCTCAATCAATCGTGGCGTGATGGTCGCATCGTAATGGGGGGCGAGATTGGCGTAATAAGGTATCGATAAATCGAGTCCGACATCGCTGCTGTTGCTGACGCTCGGTGGCAGAAAACCAGATACCCGTTCATCACCAATCGGGAATGGTACTGTAAAAGGGTAGTAGAACACCGGAATATCCTTGATTCGCAGCGACACGGCAGTAGCCCGACCAACGCCAGCCTCCGGATCAAGCTGGATGCTGCGCGCCCGCAGCAGCCAGAACTCATCTCCCGGCTCGCAGCGGCTGAACTCGCCGTTATCGATGGTAATACTGCCATCGGCGCTGCGGTAAATTATGCGAGCGGCATTGCCGTGTACACCCGTGTCATGCAAGACATAACTGGCGTTCTCAATGACATTGGTTTCATCCGTCAGATCGAGAAAAGCCGACGAGCCGCGCAGTAATATGCCTGGTTCACGAAAAAGCACATCACCGCTAAGCTGCACCGTGTCTTCATTCTGATCGATAACAGTGTTCTCATTGGCCTGCAGAGTGCGGTAGCCCTGGCGGATAGATACCTCTCCGGTAATTTCGGAGCGCCCTGGCTGCTGGCTTACGTCCTGCTGTGTTTCTATTTCGGTGGGCGCCTCTGTTGGGTCCAGGTCGGTATACGCACCGGTGCGTTCGGGCTCAACATGCATGCCACAGCAGCTGCGTTGGAGTGTCTGCAATTGCTCTTCGCTGAGTTGGTCGCGCGGCACCCAGTCCAGCAAAGCAGGATCGCGAGTGCTGGCGGTTGCGATCGCCGCAGGACTCTGACTGGCCCGACCCGTCGGCGTGCGTCTTGAGGTGCTGGTGCTGACTGATGCTGGCGAGTTGCTGCTTCCTGTCGCATCACATTGCCACAGACCATCAGCACCGGCGCGACATGACCAGCGCTGCCCGGCTGATGCCGGGATTTGCGTCGGGGTTTGAGAATGTGCAGCTGGCACCGGCGCAAATACGATAACCAGACCGGAGACGGATAATAGCAACGCGATACGGGATGATAAAAGACGTTTTCTGAACTGCATTGTTGCAGGTAATCCAATAGAATAGTGAGCTTCCCGTATCCGCCAGACCAGTGGATACAGGGTCAGGGACGATTTAAGCAAGCATGATAATTCATTGCCCAGTGAATGCAAAGGTTGCTTCCTGTGGCCTTCTGGTAGCTTGATCGGGTCGATTCGTCAGACATAGCGGTGCTGCTCACAGGCAGCTGGAGATTGCTTAAGTGAATATGAAGGACCTGCGACGAGAGGCGTTGCAAAGCTGGGCGAAAGAATGTCTGCAGCAGGTTACCGGCGTCGATGTTGGTGATACCGAACTGGAGATGGTTTCCGGCGATGCCAGTTTTCGCCGTTACTTCCGCATGCGTTTATCTGCCGACATGCTCCGCAGCCGTGTTATCCCGAATGTGGCCAGCAGCTACATACTGGTTGATGCGCCACCGGAACACGAAGACTGCCAGCGCTTTGTGCGCGTGGCTGATACATTTCGGGATGCTGGCCTGTATGCACCGGTGGTTCATGAAGCAGATTATGACCTCGGTTTCATGCTGCTGCAGGATTTTGGCGATACGCTTTATTTACCCGCGCTGCTGCAGGCACAAAGTGAAAATGATCTGGCGCGGGCCAGTCTCTTATACCAGCAAGCGATGCGTGCGCTGCTTGATCTGCAGCAACATTGTTTCGGTGCCGATCTTCCGCGCTATGATCAGGATCTGCTGCATAAGGAGATCGGTTTATTTGAACAGTGGTTCTGCACCGCCTTCCTTGAGTTGGAGCTGACGCCCTCTGAGCACGCGCTGATAGAGCGTACCTGTGATTTTCTGGAAGAGGCGGCATTGATGCAGCCCTATGTCTGTGTGCATCGCGATTATCATTCGCGCAATTTGATGGTGCGCGATGGCATTGAAGATCAACTGCCAGGCGTGGTCGATTTTCAGGATGCAGTGACGGGCCCCTATACTTACGATCTGGTGTCTCTGTTGCGCGATTGTTATATCGTCTGGCCGGATGCTCAGGTACAGCAATGGGCACAGCAGTATCTGGACCAGGCCAGGATCCGCGGCATTATTCCTGATTCCCTGAGCGAGGATGATTTTCTGCGTGACTTTGATTTGATGGGACTGCAGCGGCATCTGAAGGTGCTGGGTATTTTTTGTCGGTTGCATCTGCGCGACGGCAAGGCGCAGTACCTGCAGGATCTGCCGCGGGTAATCGACTATGTGTTGCGGGTTGCGGCGTCTTATACCGAACTGATTGAATTTACTGAATGGTTCCAGCAACGTCTGCTGCCCCTGGCTGCCCTGAAACTGCCACAACTCAGATCCGTTAAAACGTCACCGGAAGCTGCGCAATGAAGGCTATGATACTGGCTGCCGGCCTTGGCACCCGTATGTCGCCTCTTACCGACACCACACCGAAACCTCTATTAAAGGTCGGCGGCAAAGCGCTGATTGAATGGCATCTGCTTAACCTGGTCGATGCGGGAATCAGGGACATCGTGATTAACCACTTCCATCTGGGCGAGAAAATAGAACAGGCTCTGGGCGATGGGTCAAAGTACGCAGCCCGCATCAGCTACTCGCGTGAATCGGTGCGACTGGAGACTGCCGGTGGCATTATCAAAGCGCTGCCACTGTTGGAGGATGAAAGTTTTATAGTGGTGAACGCGGATGTGTGGACCGATTTTAATTTTTCCCGCTTGCAGCCCTTGCCGGATAGAACCCTTGCGCATCTGATCATGGTGCCCAATGCCTCACACCACCCGCGCGGAGACTTTTACCTCAATAAGCAGGGCAGGCTGCATAATGAATCCGACGCTTCACAACCGCGCTGCACCTTCAGCGGCATCAGCGTACTGCACCGCGATCTGTTTGCCGGCTATCCCGAGCAGCCACAGGCTTTGCTGCCGCTGTTGTTAACAGCCATGCAGGCCGGGGCAGTTACTGGCGAATTATATGCAGGGCAATGGTGGGATATCGGCACGCCGGAACGTTTGCAGCTGCTTGATCAGCAGCTCGATTTGCAGCTAAAACCACGATGAGCCCACAGCCTGAAGCGCGGCAGGAATTAAAGCGTACAGATTATCCCGGATGTCTGTAAAATAGCGCCGCATCGGTCACTGATAACAATTTACCAGCTTCTCCCGAAGCGCAGGCGAGGATTATGAAAGACTTTCTAATTGCACCTTCAATTTTGTCAGCGGATTTTGCCAGGCTGGGAGAAGAAGTGAACAACGTGCTGGCAGCGGGTGCCGATGTGGTTCATTTTGACGTCATGGATAATCATTACGTTCCAAATCTTACTATCGGGCCGATAGTCTGCAAGGCATTACGTAAACATGGAGTCACCGCTCCCATTGATGTGCATCTGATGGTCACTCCGGTGGATCAGATGATTGTCGATTTCGCTGCCGCAGGTGCCAGCTTTATTACTTTCCACCCGGAAGCCAGCAATCATGTCGACAGGTCGCTGCAATTGATTCGCGATCAAGGCTGTAAATCAGGTCTGGTATTTAATCCTGGTAGCAGTATCGATGCGCTGCAGTATCTGATGGATAAAGTAGACATTATTTTATTGATGTCAGTGAACCCTGGCTTCGGTGGTCAGAAATTTATTCCATCGACATTGCGAAAACTTATGCAGGTAAGAAAGCTGATCGACGACAGTGGCTATGACATAAGACTGGAAATCGACGGTGGCGTTACGGTCGATAATATTGCGGAAATTGCCCGTGCTGGTGCTGATATGTTTGTGGCCGGATCAGCGATATTTAACAGTCCCGGTTATGCTGACACGATTACTGCGATGCGTAAGCAGTTGGCACAGACCCAGACAGCCTGAACACTTATCTATGACAACAATAAATTCTGCGACAACAATAAATTCTGCAAAACTTCAGGAGCTCGCCCAGCAGAGCTTTAACCGTGTGCCGGTGGTGCGCGAAGTTCTTGCCGATGTCGAAACACCGCTGAGCACGTATTTAAAACTGGGCCGCGGTCCGCACACTTATTTTTTCGAATCGATTCAGGGCGGAGAGAAATGGGGCAGGTATTCGATTATCGGTCTGCCCTGTCGAACGGTCCTGCGCGTTGTCGGCACACAGATCACCGTAGAGACTGATGGTGCAATTGTTGAGTCAGTCAGCACCGATGATCCGTTCACGTTTATTGCCGAATTCAAAGCCCGCTACCGGGTTGCCGAGCTCGATGGCGGACCAAAGTTCTGCGGCGGCCTGGTCGGTTATTTTTCTTATGATTCAGTGCGCTATGTTGAGACTACGATGGGCGCGGCTCCGGCCAAAGACGAAATAGGCACCCCGGATATTCTGTTGATGGTGTCTGAGGAAGTGCTGGTATTTGACACGTTGCGCGGCACTATCGCGATGATTACCAATGTTGACCCCGCCGTCGCTGATGCCTGCAACCAGGCCGCTGAGCGTCTGGATAGTCTGGAACAACAACTGCGGCAGTCAGTCACGCTGCCAGAGACACCGGTCACTGAACAGACTGATGAAAGCGATTTTGTCTCCAGCGTCACTCAGCAGCAATACGAACAATCGGTTAACCGCATCAAGGACTATATTCTGGCCGGTGATGTGATGCAGGTGGTGCTTGCCCAGCGCATGTCAACGCCATTCTCGGGTGATCCGATCAATGTGTATCGCGCCCTGCGCTACCTGAATCCCTCGCCGTATATGGTCTACTTTAATATGCAGGATCACTATGTGGTCAGTGCTTCGCCGGAAATTCTGGCCCGGGTTGAAGATGGCAAAATTACCGTGCGTCCATTGGCGGGCACACGTAAGCGTGGCGCCACTGAAGTGGAAGACCTGGCGCTGGAACAGGAGTTGCTGGCCGATGCGAAAGAGATTGCTGAGCACCTGATGCTGATTGACTTAAGCCGCAATGATTCCGGTCGTGTTTCCAAAACCGGCAGCGTGCATGTGCCCAGAAAGATGTTCGTGGAACGGTATTCTCATGTGATGCATATCGCATCGATTGTCGAGAGTGAAATTCGTGACGACAAAACTGCGCTGGACGTGCTAAAAGCGACACTGCCGGTGGGCACTTTAAGTGGTGCGCCGAAAGTGCGCGCGATGGCAATAATTGATGAGCTCGAACCTGTGCGACGTGGCATCTATGGTGGCGCCATGGGTTATCTGGGCTGGGGAGGCAATATGGATATGGCAATCGCGATCCGCACGGCAGTGATTAAGAATGACGTATTGTCGGTGCAGGCTGGCGCAGGGGTCGTGGCTGATTCGGTGCCACACCTGGAGTGGGAAGAAACCATCAATAAAGCCCGTGCCATTTTTCGTGCGGTCGCTCTGGCTGAACGCGGCCTGCATTTATAGCAGCGGTTCAGCTACAACAGTCGGCTCAGCGCACGGTTTCACAGCAATTTAAAAGCCGCCAGAGCCGCTTCTCGTGTGCTTTTCAGATCCACAATCGGATGTGGGTAATGCTCTCCTGGACGGATGCCTGCTGCTGCCAGAATATGAGCAGGCGCGCTGCCAGGGTTATGAATATACCGGTCGGGCAGAGCGCTTAGTTCAGGAACATACCTTCTTATATAAGCAGCCCGTGGATCAAACTTTTCACTCTGCGTTACTGGATTGAAAATCCGGAAATAAGGGGCGGCGTCAGCACCACAACCTGCCACCCACTGCCAGCTGGCGCTGTTGCTGGCCAGATCTGCATCAACCAGACAATCCCAGAACCAGTCCTCGCCTTCGTGCCAGTGCAGCATCAGATTTTTGACCAGGAATGAGGCCGTTACCATGCGCACCCTGTTGTGCATATAGCCGGTCTGCCACAGCTCGCGCATGCCAGCGTCAACTAAAGGGAAGCCGGTATTGCCCTGCTGCCAGGCACGCAGATGACTCTGATTTTTTGACCAGGGGAAGCGATCAAATTTGCGTTGAATATTAACTTTGACCAGATCTGGATTGTGGTAGAGCAGATAGTAAGAAAACTCCCGCCAGCCCAACTCCGACAAAAAGCAGTCCAGATCATCTTCAAGTGCGGCCGCTGCTCCTTGCTGCTGTGCCTGGTGCCACACCTGTCGCGGTGAGATTTCGCCAAAGTGCAGATAGGGTGACAGGCGTGAGACATTGTTCTGATCCGGGACATTGCGCCCTGCGCGGTAACCGTTGAGCCCTTCGTCACAGCCATCCAGAAAGTCTTTCAAGCGTTGCTGTGCAGCGGCTTCACCCGCCGTCCAGGTCTCTGCAAGGCCCTGGTCCCAGGCGACAGTCGGCAACAGATTCAGAGGATCAATCCGTGATAAGCCGGCGTTCGGCAACGTCACGGTATGCAAGGCGGGCGGAGCCGAAACGGGCAGAGCTGGCGCAGGAGCCTGCAGACAGCCTTTGCGGTAGTAAGGGGTAAACATTTTGTAAGGAGTTTGGTCGCTTTTTACTATCTGCCAAGGCTCCCAGAGCAGCGAGGCATTAAAACTGCGCACTTCTATGCCCAGCGCCAGCAGTTTCTCCTTGAGCAATTTGTCGCGCTGAATTCGCCAGGGCTCATAACAGCGATTCCAATACACAGCACGCGCACCTGATTGACGCACAAGTTCAGGCAGGATATGCAACGCATCACCAGATGCAGTGTGTAATGAGTTATCGAGCGCGGTATTTAAACTGTGCAGCGAATGGTGCAGCCACCAGCGACTGGCCGCACCCATTGCAGAGGAGCCGCTGTTCACATCATCAAGGATATACAGCGGCAACACCGGCCCCTGGCTGGCGGCAGCAGTCAGGGCGGGATTATCCGCAAGACGCAGATCCTGTCGGAACCAGACAATGGTAAATGGGGTGCTGATAGGATTTCCTCGGGCTAAACAGTGGGGCTAAACAGTAGGGCTAAACAATAGGGCTAAACAGCCGGTGTGATCAACCAGGGGGGCTAATATGCCAGAACAGCCGAGTGGAAGCAAAATGCCAGCATGGTTACGGCTCGCTCTCTTGCCAGATCCACACCTTCCCTGCGTAGTCGGCCGGTTTGACCTGGTTTGGAACATGGTGTTAGAGTTCGGACACGCTCACCGTTCAGGATTCTCTGTGCACAGGACTCTCCTCATTGCCATGTTGCTCGTGCTCAATCACTCTTTTATGTTCGGGGTGGCGGAGGCTGCCTTGCTGCCAGACGAGAACCATCCTTTTGGTAAAGCAGTCCAGCACGAACATCTGCATCATCACGCGCATCGGGACATGCATGAACAGCTGCATGAACAGGTGCATGAGCATTCACCTGAGCACAGTCATAATGCTGGACAGCAACAGTCAGACTCACCGGCAATTGATGACGACCAGCATGAACATCACCACGAGCACGCCACCCACGTACAACTGAATTTTGATCTCCCCAGCTCACTGAGTCTTATTATCCAGAAGCATGGCAGCGATGCCCTGACTGCCTATCATCTCACCCATCAAAGCCTTACCTACGCCCCTCCCGTTCCGCCCCCCAACCACTGAGCGACAGCAATACCTGCTGCTCTGAATCAGCGCCTGGTGCTCGCTTGTCCGCGCACTCTGCTCTGAATCAGCAGTTCGTGCTCGCTTATCCCAGCCTTGATCTGGACCACTTCTCTGCGTATCGCTGTGGTCCCTGCTATCCGGCTGCTCTTCGAGCGTTATAAAACATCCCGTTCGCGGGAGACCAAATATGGGGACCTCAAATTGACAACAACATATGGCCATATCTGGCGCCGAAGTACGCTGCCACTGTGCCTCGGACTATTGGCGACGCTGCTCATTTTTTTCGGCTACGCTCCGGAGGCTATCGCTCACGGCGTCACTGCGGGCGACAAGGGCTTTATTCAGGAGAGCAGCGGCATTCTGACACTGCCGTTCATCTATCTCGGAGCCAAGCACATGGTGACGGGTTATGACCATCTGCTGTTTCTGATCGGGGTGATCTTCTTCCTGTATCGATTCAAGGAGGTGGCAATTTACGTCAGTCTGTTTGCCATCGGGCATACCATCACCCTGCTGATGGGTACGCTGATGGCAATCAGCGTGAGTGCCTTTCTCATCGACGCCATCATCGGCCTGTCCATCGTCTACAAGGCGCTGGACAACATGGGAGCCTATCAGCGCTGGTTTGGTTTTCAACCCGACACCCGTGCCGCCACCATGATCTTCGGACTGTTTCACGGCTTTGGTCTGGCCACCAGGGTGCTGGACTACGGCATGTCCTCTGATGGTCTGGTGCCCAATCTCATTGCCTTCAATGTCGGGGTGGAATTGGGACAACTGATTGCACTGAGCGTAATCCTGATTGGTATGAGCTTCTGGCGCCGCTCTGACAGCTTCATGCGCCACGCTTACAGCACGCAGGTGTTGCTGATGACAGCGGGTTTTCTGCTGTTTGGCTATCAGATCACCGGCTATTTTGTCGTTTGACACGTATTGAACATTGCAAAGGAAATCCAAATGTATAACGCAAATAAACCATCTAATTCAGAGCTGCCCTCCACGGTTCGGTTGCTCAAATCCACCATTGTGGCGGTTGTGGCAGCCCTTGTGCTGCTGGTGACTGTCATCATGCCCGCCGAATACGGCATTGACCCCACCGGCATTGGCAGCGTCACCGGCCTCAAGCGCATGGGTGAAATCAAGATGGCGCTGGCGGCGGAAGCCGAAGCTGAGGAGCAGGCGTTGGCTGCCGCGCTCGGTGGTATTGAAGTGCCCGTCGCTGTTGTCTCTGCAGTAGACCAGATGCCCGCTCCGGCAGAAGTAGCGGAACCAGCGACTGCCGATCCTGAGCTGCTGGTGCCAGTCATTGCAGACATTACCAGTGCCGCGCAAGCGCCAACCGATGCAGCGCCAGTGCTGCGCAGTGATGAAATGCAGGTTTCTCTGGCGCCTGGCGAAGGCACCGAAATCAAAGTGACGCTGGCTAAAGGTAAGACGGTGGAATACAGCTGGCAATCCTCAGGCGGTATCGCCAACTTCGACGTGCACGGCGATTCTGAGCTGCTGGCTATCGAATACCACAGCTACAGTCGCGGGGCAGAGCAAAGCAGCAGCGGTGTACTGGAAGCGTTGTTCGACGGCAATCACGGCTGGTTCTGGCGCAATCGCACCAGCACCCCAATCACCGTCACCCTGCAGACTCGTGGCGAGTACACCGACATCAAGCATCTTGAATAGGAAAGACAATATGCGAGGCGCAAATTCAACGAGTGGAACATTGTTTGCAAGGGTACTGTGCGCAGCGTTGCTGCTTCTCCACGGGGTGGCTTACGCGGCAGAAAGCATCACGCTGGAACAAGCCATCGCCGCCACCATGACCGGTAACCCCGAGTTGATGGCCTTTGGTTATGAGATGCGGGTTCAGGACGGCCGCATTCTACAGGCTGGCCTGGCACCAAAACCGGAGCTGAATATAGCGCTGGAAGATGTGCTGGGCACCGGCACAGCACAGGCCTTGTCCGGTGCGCAGACCACAGTGACTCTTGCCTGGGTGGTCGAAGGTGATTTGCGCCAGCGTCGAATTGATGCGGCGCGCACGGGTTCGCTGGTGCTGGCCTCCGAAGCACAAATTATGCGGCTGGATGCGGCAGCGCAAACGGCACGCTACTACACCCAGGCGCTGGCCCATCAAGCAAGGTTGGAAATGGCAGAACAAGCCATTGCGCTGGCCGAGGAGACAGTCGCCACGGTGACCGAGCGCGTCAATGCATCAACGGTGTCAAGGGCGGAACTGGCCAGAGCTTTGGCGGAACTGGCCAGTCGGGAGCTGGTGCAGGACGAACTGACCCATCAACTCGTCGGGTTCTACCATCGCATGGCGGCCCAATGGGGCGAGCTGCAACCATCATTCGCCCAGGTGGCAGGAGACTCTTTGCAATTACCAGAGATAGAACCCTTTCATGTTTTGCTGGAACGCATAGAGCAGAATCCGGATTTGTCGCGCTTCCTCTCCGAACAGCGCCTGCACGAAAGCACCCTGCAATTGGAGCAGGCGCAGCGTCACTCTCCATGGCGATTCAGCGCCGGGGTGCGTCGTATCGAGAGCAGCAGCGACATGGGTTTCGTCGCGGGCGTCACCATTCCCTTGAACAGAGGCAATCAGAATCAGGGACGCATAGAGGAGGCCAGAGCAAGACTTGAACAATCCACAGCCCAGCAGGCGGCCACGCACGTCCGCATTCAGACAGCACTGTTTCTGTTCCATCAGGAACTGGAGCACAGCCTGCACCTTGCCGAGGCTCTGCGTACCAGGGTTATCCCTCGTTACGAGGAGGCACTGCAAGAAGTTCGCCGCGCTTACGAGCTGGGCGGCTCCAGTTATATGGAATGGCTACAGGTGCAGAACGAGCTGCTGGACTCGCGTCTGCAACTGCTGGAAGCCAGCGTACTGGCGCAGCAAACCATGATTGAAATAGAACGTTTGACTGGTGTGCGCGTGCCGCAAGCCACTTCTTCTCCATGAGGCTGATTATGCAATCAAGAATCAAAATGATCGGGGCATCCCTGGGGGCTCTGTTGCTGTTACTTTCAATCACCGCCTGCAGCGATTCAGATGAACCAGCAGTCGCTGCCGTCGAACAGGATAGCGCGCTGACAGATGAGCGCGGCCCCAACAATGGCCGTCTGCTGCGTGATGGTGACTTCATGCTGGAGCTGGCCATCTTTGAAACTGGCGTACCCCCCGAATTTCGAGCCTGGGCGACCGTGAATGGCGATCCTGTGGCGCCCACCGAGGTGAATCTGAACGTGCAATTGACCCGGCTGGGCGGCAGCGTCGATGACATAGGTTTTGCGCCACAGGGCGATGCCCTGCGCGGAGACAGGGTGATCTACGAACCGCATTCATTCAGCGTCGGTGTCACGGCCATGCACAGAGGAGCAATCCATCGCTGGACCTATGACAGCTTTGAGGGCCGCACCTCGATTGAACCCGCCGTGCAAGAGGCGCTTGGCATTGTTACTGAGATTGCCGGACCCGCTGTGATTGAGCAGAACATGCCAGTCTATGGACGTATCAGGGCCAATACAGAAGCAATCAGCCATGTCAGTGCCAGGTTTGATGGGCGTATCGAAGCAGTGTACGGCTCCATTGGTGATCGCGTGAATGCCGGCGACCGACTGGCTCAGGTGGAGAGCAACCAGAGTCTTACTCCTTATCCCGTCACAGCGCCTATCAGCGGCATTATTACTGCACGCAACGCAGGTC
>JBDNGQ010000276.1:0-6101 GCA_041689205.1 Pseudohongiellaceae bacterium
ATCCGAAGCGGTGAGAGACATCAGTTATTATCTGATGGATTACTATAACTGGCAGCGGCCTCATCAATTCAATGACGGAGTGCCGCCAGCGAAAGCAGAGAATCTATTTAATTCACTGTCCGGAATTAGTTGACCACTACACTATGCGATGACAGGAAATGTGGAAGGCGATCAGGTAACAGGCGCTGCCTCGGCAATGGGCAGTGTTGTGGAATGGTCGATGACGCGGGCGAAGTAGTGGCTGTTTGACTGCAGTGTCTAACCCCGAGCGTCCCTGAAAGCGGTTCGGGGCACCACTCGCGCGTGAGGATCATGCCATGCGAGTTTTGCCACACTCGCCCTGCGAAACCCATAAGTGGCAACGCAAGGCATCTCATCTCAGGCTCGACGGCTCTGGAATACTCGTTTATTTTTCCTATCCTCAAGCTTTTGTGCGGAGTCGGAAAAAGTGGGCTCGTCTGCGGAATATTCCCAAACGGTTTTAATTGAATTCCATTGATCAGAGGTGAGTCGCGCGGCAATTATATAAACCCGCAACCATTTGCTGCGTCACTTTTTGGGGCTACGCAGTGTTAAGTTTATGCGCGTAACCAGCCTTTTCCTCGTCTCAGGCCATTTTTAGTTTCAGCATCCGTTTCAGGTTCCATGCAAGCGCGACCAGATTCCATTGGTGGCCGACTTTCTCCATGCCGCGCAACAGAAACTGCCGGAAATTCATCACATGTTTGATGTTGCCAAAACCCGGTTCCACCGTTTACTTGCGCAAACCGTAATCAGCACGTCCAGCTTTTGTCTTAAGCCGATGCGCCATGATGGTTACCACGTCTGCGCCAGCCGGTAGCGCCTCCGGCTGCGTCCAGCGATCCAGTAGCGGCGGGTGGTGCCGGGCGCGCTGCATGGCAATGAGCGGTTCGATTCCCGCTGAGGTTGGAAGCCGGAGTGGGAAACCGTGCGCTTGATTGCCCGCCTGTTCATGGCCGGTGAAATCAAGCTCATGCTTGAAGGCTCAGACTTGGATCCACTGTCTGCCATCGAGCCCTTGAGCAAATCCGCCCGCATTCAATAGTGCTTGACTGCGCTGGCCACCGGCGCGCACAGTGTTGTTGAAAATTTCAACAACCGGAGGATTTCATGTCAACCGTCAATTTCAGTGTGCCTGACGATGTCAAAGAGGCGTTCAACGCCACTTTTGAGGGGCAAAACAAGAGTGCAGTTATCGCGGGTTTGATGCGCGAAGCCGTGGAGCGTGCGCAACAAAAGGCAAACAGCCAAGCCGCTTACTTACGAATTTTGGAACGCAGAAAGCACGCGCCCAGCATTACCGAGGCGGAGTTTCGTGCCGCCCGTGAAGAAGGCCGCCCGTGATTGTTGTGGTCGATGCCAGTGTGGCCCTGAAGTGGTTTCTTTTCGATTCTTTGGCCGAAGACCACACTGATATAGCGCTGGCCATTTTTGAAGCCGCAGTGTTCGGGCGCATCCAGTTGTTGCAGCCAGTGCATTTCATTGCCGAAGTAGCCGCTGTTTTGGCGCGGATCAAGCCCACAGAAGCCCAGTCTGACCTGCTGGATTTGATCGCCATTGCGCGCCGCACCGTAGATAGCCCAGAGGTTTATGCGACCGCAGTAGCGCTGGCAACCCAGCTCAACCACCACCTGTTTGACACCCTGTACCACGCACTGGCACTGGAAACCCCCGGCGCCATGTTCGTCACGGCTGACCGCCGTTACTTTGACAAAGCCCAGCACCAGGGCCAAATCGCCTGGCTACCGGACTTTGTGGTCGGATGAGAAAGTTTCCCGTTCAGGAATATTCTTGTTTGAATAATCTATTTTCCTATAAAATTTACCGATCGGGATATTCACCTTGCAAACATCTGCTTAATGACCAATAATTTCCCGAACAGGAAACAACCATGACTACCCTCATCACCACCCTCATCGACACTCCCGCATCGCTTGGCACGGCCGTGCAAGCGGCCCGAAAGCAACTGGGCTTGACCCAGCCGCAGCTCGCTCTGGCCGCTGGCGTAGGGGTGCGCTTTGTCGTGGAGCTGGAGGCCGGTAAGCCCACCGTGCGGCTGGAAAAGGTGCTGAACGTGTTGCACGCGCTGGGTGGCGAAGTGGTCGTCAATGGCCTGCCGCACGCGCAGCACGATGGCCACGCCAATCCTGCAGAGGGCAACTGACATGCCCAAGCAACTCACCGTCTGGTTGTTCGGCCAGCAGGTCGGCACACTGACCCGGGTTGAGGGCCGCCTGGGTTTTGGCTACACGCCTGAGTGGCTGAGCAACCCCAACGCCATGCCCTTGTCGCAATCGTTAGCGCTGCAAGCAGAGCCTTTTGACGACCGAGCCAGCCGGCCATTCTTTGCCGGCCTGTTACCCGAAGGGGACAAACGCAGGCTGGTAGCCCAGGCCTTGCACGTTTCCCGCCAAAACGACTTTGCTCTGCTTGACGGCATCGGTGGCGAATGCGCTGGTGCTGTCACTTTGCTCGAACCCGGCCAAACGCCTCAAGCGGGGGTAAGCGAAGACGCCGTGCGCTGGCTGGAAGACGCAGGCTTGGTTGCCGTGCTTGACGACATGCGCCGCCGCCCCATGCTCGCCGGGGAACATGACATGCGCCTGTCGCTGGCGGGCGCGCAACCGCCAGCATGCGCAGGGTGATTCAACAGTCGATTCTGCAATCCATTCGACAACCTCATCGGTACGCCTGCACCAGGAAGACTTCTGCCAGGCGCTGGGTTTCCCTCCAGAAACCAAATACCAAAACGAAGGTGGCCCTGATCTGGCCCAAGCCTTTGCCCTGTTGCGCCGCGCCACCCGCCCCAGCGCACCAAGCACCCTGCGGCTGTTGGACTTTGTCATTTTCAACGCCCTGGTGGGCAACCACGACGCGCACTCCAAAAACTTCTCACTGCTGTACGTGCCACAGGGCGCTGTGCTGGCCCCCTTGTACGACGTGCTGTGCACCGCCGTTTACCCGCGGCTGACCGACAAGATGGCCATGAAGATCGGCAGCAAAACCAAGTTTTCTGAAGTGCAGGCACGGCATTGGGTGCAGTTTGCAACCGATGCACAGCTGTCCCCGGCGCAGGTTAAAAAACGCATTCTCGACATTGCCAAGCGCCTGCCCAATCTGGCTCGATCCACGCAGGCTGCTTTGGAAACGCAAGGCAACGGCCACCCTATTCTGGGCCAGATCGTCACGCTGATCGACCAGCGCTGCGCCCTGACCAGTCGCCGCCTCACAGCCGCAGATGCCGATGAGTAAAAAATAAAAGGCCGCATAGCCAGCCGTCCAAAATTAGACTAATATCAGTCCAGTTCAAGATTTTTTAGGAATATCACCATGGCCACGACTGAAACTGCACGCACACCCAAAGCATTGGTGTATCACCCTGGCAAGGGCGCAATCCGGTCATTTACTGCTGATGTCGCCCGTGCCTCGCCCCTCACGCTGGTGGAGTTGGAAAGGCAGGGCGTATCGCCCCGCTTGTTCACCGACCTGCGGTCAGAAATGGGCTTGTCGTCTGCCCGCATGATTGAGATTTTCAAGTTTCCACGCTCCACGTTGGCCAGCAAGATTAAGTCGAAAGCGCCTCTCAAGGGCCGCGAGGGGCAGGCCACCATCAAGATGGTCAAACTGTTGGCGCAAGCACAGCGTATTGTGGATAACAGCACCAGCGACCAGGCTGAAGGGTTTGATACCGCGCATTGGCTGGGCCAGTGGTTGGAAGTACCCCAGCCCGCACTCAATGGCCTTCGCCCGTCCGATCTGTTGGACACCGAAACCGGCACCCAAATGGTTCACCAGGTGCTGGGGGCCATTGAAAGCAGTGTTTATTTATGAGGTTGTGGCGCATTGCCACCGAGACGCGCACCTTTGTTGCCCATGATCTCAGCGGCAAAGGTGCCGCCATCAGCCCCGGTCGCTGGAATGGACCAGGCCAGGCGGTGGTCTATGCCGCACCCACAGTAGCCCTGGCCATGCTGGAGACAGCTGCCCACATCAACACGCTGGGCTTGCCCTTAGATCGTTTCCTGGTTGCCATTGACCTGCCTGATGCCCTTTGGGCACAGCGCCAGGAAATCACCCTGGACCAACTCCCGGGAGGTTGGTCAGCCATACCCGCCGGGCAGACGAGTGTGGAAGTGGGCGCGCAGTGGCTGTCGCGCCAGAGCAGCCTGGTACTGTGCTTGCCCTCGGTCATCGTGCCGGAGGAGTCGGTTGCACTCATTAACCCCGCACATCCCATGGCCAGCCAGCTCACGGCCCGCAAGGTGCGGCCTGTTTCCTACGGCGCAGTTTTCAGAAGTACGCTAACAAATAAATAACTGCCAACGCACACAAAAATATTCCCAGGGAACCCATGAACAAAGCCAAACTAAAGTCCTACGCCCCGCAAGCCCGGCAAGACTTCATCGCCTCTGTCACGGCCCGCGCCAACCTGCTGGGCTTGTCTGACAAGGCCGGCCAGCTTGAAGTGGCTCCCGCCCAAACCCAGGGCGATGTCACTCTGATCGCAGGCCAAGCCTGACCCGCCAAGGTGGCCACACAGCGCCAGCGGCTCATCACCCGCATGAAGCGCGATGGGTTTAATCACACATGCGAGGCCGTGGCCTACCCCTGGTTCAACCGCAAACAGCGTGGGCCGCCTGTGGCTTATTTTCCGGCCACAGGGTTATACCTAATAGTCTTATCCACCCTGAAAGACTATAAAACTACGGTAACAGTCTTCGAGGGTGGCAATAATGAACAGTCGTCAAAGTGGCGCTGCAGGTACTTCCGGGTGGGTTATAAGCTCCCTGGTCCTGCTGACACTGCTGGTATCTTCCTCCGTCTCCGCACAAACCTTTGAGATAATCGACCTGGGGCCTGCCGGCAATATCGAGAGCAGCGCGCTGGGGGTGAGTCACACCAACGTATCCGTGGGGTGGTTCGGAACAGCATCCGCTTCGCGAGAGGCCTTCAGGAGCTGCGAGGGGTGCGCCCCACAGGGTCTGGGCTTTTTGCCGGGCGGTTCCGAGTCTGTCGCAACCGCAGTGAGCAACAATGGCCTTTACGTTGTCGGATACGGGGGAATAAATGAGTACGGCCCCTATTTCGGAGAGATTCGACAGGGCTTTATCAGCAGCCGCCAGGGCATGCAGACCTTGGGAGAGCTTTATTGTCCCTGCAGCTTTAATGTGCGCTACGGCCGCAGCGAAGCTCATGGCGTCAATGACAGCGGTCAGGTGGTGGGCTTCGCCCAAAGCCGGCGTGTAAACGCAACCCACGCATTCATCTGGCAGAACGGTGTCATGCAGGATTTGGGAGGGGGGCCAGGCGACGCCTCGATCAGCCGCGCTTTTGATATCAACAATGCGTCCCAGGTCGTCGGTGACTTTGCGCAGGATGCAGCCTTGCTGAATATCACTGAAGGCTTCGATCGTACGGCGGTGATTTGGCAGAACGGCATCCGTCAGGAACTTGCTTCACTGCCTGGGCACAGTTCCAGCAGTGCTATAGCCATCAACGATGACGGGGTGATCGCTGGCTGGTCCGGTACCCCGAATGGCACGGTCTCCAATGCAGTTATCTGGAATAATGGCACTGTGCAGAATCTGGGCACGCTACCGGGAGAGCAGAACAGCCGCGCTACAGGGATCAATAATGCCGGGCAGGTCGTCGGCTGGTCAGGAACGCGGGCATTCCTCTGGCAGAATGGCTCCATGCTTGATCTGAACGCCTTGCTGGCGGATGCTGCGGGATGGCAGATTCTGCTGGAAGCCACTGACATCAATAATCAGGGGGTGATTACCGGAGTCGGACTTCGGGGAGGTGTCACCCGCGCTTTTATGCTGCGTCCCGTGGCAGGGGCATGGCCAGCCCCTTACAACGGTATTACACCTGATCCTTCCCTGAATATCGGCATGAATAACATCGGAGTAATGAACCCCCAGGACCAACAGATCTATAGTAAGCGCCAATAAATCAGCACCTGTTTTTTAACTGTTTGTTTCATCACACTGATTCCTGACTTCAATCATCAAGGAATCAGTATGAGTACCCAGACTAATCAGCAGTATTGGCAAGAGCAGCTCGAGCAGTGTCAGGCA
>JBDNGQ010000277.1:0-1051 GCA_041689205.1 Pseudohongiellaceae bacterium
AAAAATATATATTTTTGTTCCCGCAGAAATCCTCAGGTTGGCGCAGTTCGTGCAATGACCCTGATGAACTCACTTCACACGAGATGTTTTTATGCGTACAAGAATCATTGTTTTATCAGTCTCTGTCCTGACCGGAGTCTTTCTTTTCTGGTATATGTTTATTGCCCTGGACGCTCAGGCGATGTCGCAACAGGAAATAGTATCCGCCTATGAATATGAACCTGCTAATGGAGATCTGCTATTAACTGAAATTGCTGAGCGAACATTCCAGTTTTCCTACACTTCCTTTGATGGCGATATCGTTAATGGT
This sequence comes from Pseudohongiellaceae bacterium, assembly GCA_041689205.1. GTDB lineage: Bacteria > Pseudomonadota > Gammaproteobacteria > Pseudomonadales > Pseudohongiellaceae > JAVVEG01. The sequence continues at coordinate 311 of JBDNGQ010000277.1, forward strand.
CAGATCAGCTATCCACGCCAGTACAGCGAAAGCTATCCGGTATTGATCGGCGTGGCCGCAATGGGCCGAAGTTATGTGCGCTGGTGGACCGATTCTGTAGATGGCCGCCCCACCGTCACTAACGTAAACAAAATAACTGAACTGGCCGACGCTAAAGGTTATGTAGTGGTCGCCATTGATGCGCGCTATCACGGCACCCGTAAAGATCCTGAACGTCCGCTCAGCGCCATCATGAACGATTTACGCTACTTAGGAGACAGAACTGATTATCAGGCGATGATCAGGGATACCGTGTTGGACCATCGTGTGTTGTTGGACTGGATTGAGCAGCAGGACAATCTTGATATCAACAAGGTCACTATTGCGGGCTACAGCATGGGCGGTCAGATCAGTCTGCTGCTTGGCGCGTTGGATGACCGGATAAGCACGGTTATCGCGATTGTGCCCCCGTGGATTGATGACAAGATCGCTATGGTGGCGCCTAAGAATCTGGTCTCTTTGCTGCAGGACAAACCGGTGCTGCTGATTACTGCCAGCAGCGATGAAGAAGCGTCAGGCAGCGAGAATGCACAACTCTTTGAACTGATCTCAAGTTCGCAGAAACAGCGACATGATATTGCGGGCTCACACATCCTGCCTGCTGAATACGTGGATCTGCTGGTCGACTGGCTGTAGTTAGAGGCTGTAGTTAGAGGCTGTAGTTAAAAGCTGTAGTTAAAAGCTGTAGTTAAAAGCTGTAGT
>JBDNGQ010000278.1:0-20549 GCA_041689205.1 Pseudohongiellaceae bacterium
AAACCAATCCGGCTGTTGGCTCTTAATGAGCCACGTGGCCCGAATTCCATGGTGACTTCACCGCCAGCCTGTGGGCGTGGCAGCAATACATTGATCATGCCGTGAACAGCGTTGGACCCGTAGAACGCCGTACCTGGTCCGCGAATCACCTCGATACGCTGGGCGTTTTCAGTGTGCGCATCAAACAGTTCATTGACATTACAGAATCCGGCAGCGCGCAAGGGTATGCCCTGTTCAGCTAACAGAAAGGCGCCACAGGCACCTGCGCCAGTCAGCACTGGTGAGCGAATTGCGGTAAGGCTTTCCTGGCCGTTATTGCGGTTGATGTTGACGCCGGCCAGTCGGTTTGCTGCTTCCTGAATATGGGTATGCGCAATCAATTGCAGCTCTTCTTCAGAGAGCACACTGATACTGGCGTTCACATTGGAAATGGGTTCCGGTCTGCGCGTAGTTGAGATAACCATGATCTCTTCGATGGCCGGTTCGGCAGGCTGTGCAGATAGCGTTGGAGTCATAGCAGTTGCGAGCAGAGCAGCACAGGAAAGTGCCAGCAGACGAGTCGGTGTAAGCGCTGGCATAAAAGCTCGTCGGCTTACTGCAGACGCATCAGCTATCGCCTTGCTGTGTGTATGGGATTTCATTGCATAACCCTCCCCAGGATTTAATTATCTTCAAAATCGGCGCGACTATAACACAGAAGATTTTCGGATGCGCCAGGGGTAAGCGGCTCGACAAGTCGAAACGATGCGCCCTGCGGACAGGCAGAGCGGGGCGACAACAGCCTTGGCAGGAGCAAAAAACCTGCCGGTGTCCTGCGCTGAGTAATGTCGTTATAATTCGGTAAATCACACGGTGCTGCAGCAATTCAATGAAATGATGAGCAGGTAGCTGCTTTAGCAATGCAGGACGACACAACAGAGGAATGTGCATGAAGATTAAAGATAAGGTGATAGTAGTTACTGGTGGCGCCAGCGGTATCGGTAAAGCACTCTGTGAACGATTTGCCGAGGAAGGTGCCAGCGCTGTGGTTGTATCAGACCTGAACCAACAAGGTGCCGAAGCGGTTGCCAGATCAATCGTCGGCAAAACCCGCGCGCTGGCGATACGCACCGACGTGAGCAAAGAGGCCGACGTTCAGGCACTGGTAAAAACCACGATAGAAGAATTCGGTCCCATCGATCTGTTCTGCTCCAATGCCGGGATATTTGTACCCGGTGGTGAAGAAGTCAGTGATGACGGTTGGCAGAACATCTGGGACATCAATGTCATGTCGCATATTTATGCGTCCCGGGCGGTGTTGCCAGGCATGCTGGAACGTGGCGAAGGCTATCTGCTCAATACCGCATCCGCTGCCGGTCTGCTTAGTCAGATCGGCTCTGCACCCTATGCGGTGACCAAACATGCAGCCGTCGGATTCGCCGAATGGCTGTCGATAACTTACGGAAACCGTGGCATAAAAGTCTCAGTCCTGTGTCCTCAGGCGGTGCGCACGCAGATGACTGCCGGCACCGGGGGGGGAGGCGTGGCTGGTGTCGATGGTATGCTGGAACCCGAACAACTGGCACAGACAGTGATTGACACCCTCGAGGCAGAAACTTTTCTGGTGCTTCCGCACCCTGAGGTGCTTACCTATATTCAGCGCAAAAGCACTGACTATGACCGCTGGCTCACAGGGATGAGGCGTCTGCAGGACCGTTACGCAGATCAATACAGGACGAAGCCGGACTGAAGTCTGCTTGCCAGGAGTGGCAGTCAGAAAACTACAATTTCCACAGGAAACTTATTATGACTTTGATGATTGGCAAAAATGCAGTAGTGGCTATCCATTACACCCTTAAAGATGATGCCGGACAGATAATGGACTCATCCTCTGGTGGCGAGCCCCTGACGTATCTGCATGGAGCACACAATCTGATTCCCGGGCTTGAAAAAGAACTGGAAGGAAAAATTGCCGGACAGAGCTTTGCGGCTACCATCCCACCCGCTGAGGCGTATGGTGAAACTGATCCTGAGCTGGTTCAGACCGTGGATAAAGAAATGTTGCAGGGTGTCGATGCCATCGAAGTCGGTATGCAGTTCACAGTGCAAGGCCCGCAGGGTCAGCAGCAGATAACGGTTACCGGTGTTGAGGGTGACAAAGTCACTATTGATGCAAACAATCCGATGGCGGGCAAGACACTGCACTTTGATGTCGAAATAGTCAGCGTTCGTGATGCAACTGCTCAGGAGCTTGCGCATGGCCACGTCCACTCGCATGGACATGACCACTAAGCAGGCTGACTATCTATTTAGCTCATCTGCAATAATTCGACCCAGTTACCGTCGGGATCAGCAATGATCGCGATGGTGACGCCAGGTCGCACAATTTTCTCCGCAACTACAATCTTAAAGCCCGCATCCGCGCACTGTTGTACGCAGTCGACGAGATTATCCACGGTGATGGTCCAGTAACGATAGCCAGTGGCTGCCCGCATACCCCCTGGCACTGCATCGCCTGGCGGAGCCGGTTCCAGCTCGATAATCTTGATGGTGCTGTTGCCGACTTTAAGGCGGTGCATGGTGCCACCGCCGGGCATTGGCATTGCGCCTTCTTCTTCGAGTCCCAGCGTGGCTACATAGAAACGCAGCATCTCTTCAGGGTTTTTAGTCACTATACCCAGATCAATGCCGGGCTTTACGATATTGGCGCTCATCTTCAATTCCCTGTTGCGGTGGATTCAGGTGCCGTAGCCCATAATCGCTTTGGTTTCCAGAAACTCTTCGAAACCTTCAACACCCCACTCGCGGCCATTGCCGGATTGCTTATAGCCACCGAACGGTGCGGCGAAATCAGGTCCAGCTCCGTTGATATGAACCATGCCGGTGCGCAGACGTTTGGCGACTTGGCGGGCGTGTTCCGGCTCTCCAGAGACATAGCCGGAAAGACCGTAATCGGTGTCATTGGCCAGGCGGATCGCCTCCTCTTCATCGGCATAGCCGAGGATAGTCAGCACCGGGCCAAAAATTTCCTCGCGGGCAATAACCATGTCATTACGAACATTGGCGAACACCGTTGGTCGCACGTAATAGCCGGTATCCAGACCTTCAGGTTTTCCTGGGCCACCGGCGATTAATTGCGCGCCTTCAGCAATACCCTGGTTGATCAGGCTCTGAATCTTGTCGAACTGAGTCTTGCTGACTACCGGACCCAATCGGGTATTTTCATTGGCGGTATCACCGGGTACTGCTTTGGCGGCAGTTGCTTTGGCAATTTCAATGGCTTCGGCCATCCGCGCCTGCGGCACCAGCATGCGGGTCGGCGCGTTACAGGATTGACCGCTGTTACCAAAGCAGCTTAAAACGCCACCGCTGACCGCACGGCTGAAATCGGCATCATTCAGAATGATATTGGCGGACTTTCCACCCAGTTCCTGCGTCACGCGTTTAATGGTATCGGCGGCAGCTTTGGCGACTTCTTTACCGGCCCGTGTTGAACCGGTGAAGGACACCAGATCAATTTCCGGATGACGGGATATAGCCGCGCCCACGGTGGGACCATCACCATTGACCATATTGAACACCCCGACAGGCAGTCCGGAATCGGCAATGATCTCAGCCAGAATGTATGCGCTGACCGGCGCCAGTTCACTGGGTTTGAGTACGATAGTGCAACCTGCGGCCAGAGCGGGCGCAATTTTGCAGGTGACCTGATTCAAGGGCCAGTTCCATGGGGTAATAAAGCCGCAGACGCCGACCGGTTCTTTAACGATGCGGGTGCCACCGCGTTGCTCATCGAATTCGTAGTTGGCCAGAATTTCCCTGGTGGTGGCGAATTGAGCGATACCGGTACCAACCTGAGCGGTGCGCGCAAAGCTGATCGGAGCACCCATCTCATTGGAAATAGCCTGGGCCAGATCTTCAGAACGGGCTTTGATGCCGGCAAGAATTTTATCCAGAACAGCCAGACGTTGTTCACGGCTGCTTTGTGACCAGCTGTCAAATGCTGCGCGGGCGGCTTTTGCTGCTGCGTCTACATCTTCTGCAGTGCCCATGGAGATAGTGGCGAAGACCTGTTCAGTGGCGGGGTTGATGACTTCGTGCGTGGTCCTGTCAGCAGGCAATACCCACTGACCATTGATATAAAACTTGTTATAGGCGTGACTCATTATGGCGCTCCTGATTTTTTTGAATTGCCTGGCGCATGGTTGTTGCTGCATCATGCGATCTGTTGAATTTGTTCAGGCCGACAGTATACCTGAATTTGTTTGCAGATTTAGCGGCCTGAACGGTCCAGCCGAAGACATACCATTCAAGAAAGGAGGATGCACGCCTTATGTTACCGATTACTCGGGCTGTTGGACGTCGCCTGGCGCTGTATTTGAATAAGCCTTTGCAGGTTTACGAGAGACATGACCCGGCATCTCTGCATAAGTTTATGCAAACCCTGGAGCCAGGCGACATTCTGCTGGTTGATGGCAATAGCAAGATCAGCACAGCGATTAAATACCTGACCCAATCTACCTGGTCGCATGCCTGTCTGTGCGTCGGGCCCGTCGGCACCGATCCGGACGTGCCAACGCTGATAGAAGCAGATCTGATTGAAGGAGTGATCCGTGTACCCCTGAGCAAATTCAATGATTTCAATCTGCGCATCTGCCGTCCGGTTGGTCTTGGGGAAGCTGAGCGCAAAGCATTGATCGCATTTACCGAGGACAGGCTGGGGCATCGTTATGATCTGAAGAATGTGTTTGACCTGATGCGTTATCTGATTCAGAACCCGGCAGTGCCGCCGCGTTACCGCAGGAAATTAATAACTCTGGGCAGCGGCGAGCCTACCCGTGCTATCTGTTCTACCTTGATTGCGCAGGCATTTCAGTCAATTGCTTATCCGATCCTGCCGCGCAAGGCAAAATTTGATCCGGGGGTGGCAGCTGCGGATGGCCTCAGTGCTGAGGTGATTGCAGATGATGCTGATATCGTCTATCAACAGCGGCATTTCACCCATTACGTCCCGAGAGATTTCGATCTTTCTCCGTATTTTCGAGTGGTGAAACCAACCCTTGAAATGGGTTTTGATTACCACAGTATCGTCTGGCAAAGTGGCCCGCCCACATAGCCCGAGGAAGCTTCAGCAGCAGATTAATCTGCGAAAAATCTTTGCAATCGTTGTCTGAGCATCGCATTTTCACGCTGCAGATGTTCTTTCTCCTGCAGCAGATCAAGCACCAGCGCAATCGCTGACCATTCCAGATCCAGATCATAATGCAAACGGCTGGCACGCCTGGCAGTGCACAGCATGGTGCTGCTGAACAGCCATTGCTCGGGCGCTTCTCCTTCGGGTTCAATAATGCCTTGTTCAATAATCTCCAGCAGCTGATCTGAGTTCAAACCCGCTGAATGACAGACTTCCTGTAATGTCAGGCTTATGTAAAAGTCGTTCATCAAATTTTCTCCCATTCACTGCGTGGATCGAAGGCAGCCTGCTCTGCAAGTTGCTGCCATAAAGCATTGGTCTTTTCGTTTTTTACTGACGGCATCACCACTTTTAAGATCGCGAATAAATCGCCAACAGCGGTTTTGCTGCTCAAGCCTTTGCCCTTGATGCGCAGGCGCTGACCGGTCTGGCTGCCAGCTGCCACCGTCAGGGTGATTTTACCCTGCAGTGCCGGCACGGTGACTCTGGCGCCGAGTGCTGCTTCCCAGGGAGAAATCGGCACGGTGATGCTGAGATCGCGGCCGCTGACATCAAATAATGGGTGCGGCACCAGGCGGATGCGCAGATACAGATCACCGGCCGGCCCATTGCCGAACCCAGGTCCGCCCTGGCCTTTCAGGCGAATACGTTCGCCATCACCCACACCGGCAGGAATCTTGATTTTGAGCGTCTTTACCTGGTCGGGCAGACGTCCCTGATCGCCATAGTGCGGTAATTTGTATTCAATGGTTTTGCTGCGGATTTCCAGAGTTTCCTCCAGCAATACCGGCATTTCGATCTCGATATCCTGACCACGGGTTGAGGAAAAATCCTCACTGCTGTCAAAGCTCTGCCCGCGTCTGCTGCTGCGTGCGCCAGCGCCGCCACCAAAAATGGACGAAAAGAAATCGGAAAAATCCGCATCTGAAGCGCGATCAGAACCTCTGGCAGAACCACCCTGCCAGCCGGGCGGTGGCTTGAACTGCTGGCCATGACCATACTTTTTCAGCTGATCGTATTCATCACGTTTTTTCTGATCGGATAGGACTTCGTAGGCTTCTGAGACTTCTTTAAAGTTTTTCTCGGCGTCATGCTCACTACTGACATCGGGATGATACTTACGTGCGAGACGGCGGTAGGCAGTTTTTATCGTTTTAATATCGGCATCTTCATTGACGCCGAGTGTCTTGTAATAATCTTTGAACTCCATAACCGTTTCCCTGCAATGTGGAACCCCGGGGCGTTGAGTCTATATGATTCCCATCAGTGCAAGTAGTGCGGTGTCAAGCTGAGGATCATTTGAGCATTTTTTCGTTGAGACTTTGATGCAAACTGAAAGTTTGGGTTTGGTTTTTTATTTGCTCCACATCGCGCCGAATGGCACAGCCCATAAATTATCGCCGAAAGAGCCTGTGTGGTCACCGGCATAGAGCACGATACCGATAAAAGGGCGTTTTTCAGCAATGTTGTCTCTGAACCACGCCAGATGTTTGAAATCACTTTTTCCGGCACTGGCCGCGGCCTTGATCTCTACTCCTAGCATCGCTCCGTCATCCCTCTCGATGATAAAATCAATTTCTCGATTCTCGCGGTCGCGATAATGATACAGAGAGCATTCACCGTCACTTAACTCCACCTGCGTTGCGAGTTCATGGTGAGCAAAGGTCTCAACGAGCTTACCTGAACGGTCAGCATCAAGTCTTACCTGTTCTTCCCGTAGGCCGAGAATTGACGACATAAGCCCGCTATCTGTCATAAATATCTTTTTCTGCTTGCCCACACGGCCATAGTCTGTTTTCGTCCAAGGCTGTACACGTTCGATGATAAACAGCGATTCCAAGGCGTTTATGTAGGATTCAAGTGTAGGTCGGCGAATGGATAGGTTTGTTCCGATATTGGCAATATCCATAAATTTCGACGACCAGGCCGCCAGTATTTTGACCAGTTCTTGTATGGACTCATGTTGTCGTATGCGGGTAATGTCCATCAAATCCCGTTCTAGAAGCGCGTCCATATAGTCTCGGTGCCATCGTGTGCGCGCGCGCCCCTCAAGTCGAATCGCCTCTGGAAACCCACCCCGCAGTGCTGTTCGCAGGATGTCGTCCCGACTATAGGATTTCCATTCACCTTTAAAGTCCTGTTTGAAGCAACGCTGGAGAAAAGCAGGCTCAACTCCGAGTATCTCTCCTTCAGATAGTGTGCGCAGGCGGATTTTAGCAATCCTACCTGCCAGTGATTCCTGTACGTCAGGCATCGTCTGGATATTTGTCGATCCTGTCAGCAGGAACTGTCCAGGCCTGTCATCTTCGTCGACGACCTTTTTTATAGCAGGGAGCAGCGATAGCACGCGCTGGACTTCGTCAATGATCAGCATGTCTTTGTGATGTTGCACGAATCCAGTTGGATCGGCTTCTGCCAATTCCCTTAACGTGCCGTCATCCAGTGTGCGGTACTCTACTGTTCTGGAAGACAGTGTCTTCACCAGAGTAGTCTTTCCGCATTGGCGAGGGCCGGCCAGTAGTAAAACCCGCCTTTCCTGCATGGCTGTGTTTATTACTGTGCCTTGCCATCTATGTACTATCTTTGTCATTGGTTCTTCCCGCAATTTTAATAATACCGGCTCCACTATGTTTATAGTTCAATGCTCGCGATATTACAAATAGAAAGTCCGCAAAAATACTAATAGAGCACAGAATCAGAGGCTCCCTGGATGGCTATTTTGACTTGTTTGACGCCTGGCAAGGCCTGCCTGCAACCAGACCCGCTGAACTGTCGCTGGAATCGAGGGCGAATCTCATGATCCGTCTGCTCGATACCAATGCCTGCCCGTTTCCCTGCAATGTGGAACCCCGGGCTTTGAGGTCTATATGATTCCCATCAGTGCAAGTAGTGCGGTGTCAAACTGAGGGTCATTTGAAGTGGAGCTGCGGATTGGCCATTCCTGCAGCAGCTGTGGTTTCGCTCCGAGGTGCTGCAGATTGACTCCATCGATAAATAATTCGTTCACCGGCAGATACATCAGCTAGCCAGTCTCAGCATCGCCTGAAAGTTGTTCGATGTCCGCGACTAAACCCGCAGTGGGTATACCGACGCTGATTGCGCGGCTTGATTTGATCAACTGATGTGCAATCAACTCCATGCCGCCTCTGGTGTTTTCGTTGATCAACAATGCGATTGGCCGATCAAAGCTGCGGATCTGCAGATAAGGATCGCGCGGCGGAGCCCGGTATTCGATCTCAGTGCTGGCATTTGTTTTACGAATCAGCGGAAAGTTAGTGCGGCTGTTAAAGAAGAAATCCAGATGGCTCCAATCGAAATAGCCAAACGCGCCACGCAGATCAAGAACCAGACCATCACAGGAGCGCATGCTGCTGAACAGGTCACGGTCAGCAAGTATATCTGCCAGCGAGCGTGATGCCGCCCACCAGTGCACATAGCAAACCAGTTTATTTCCGGAGGGGTATCTGCTGACGCTGTTAACTGTGGCGCGGCGCATTGAGTCGTAAAGATTTTCGTAAACTGGTTGCAGTTCGACGCTGAGTTGCTGACCGTCCCGTAAAAAATTCAGCACCCTGGCAGCAGCGCCGCTACCAGGATTAAATGAATTCACCGGATGAAATGCTTTGCCATCAATGCTGAGCATGATATCGCCGCGCCGCAGACCGGCATTGATGGCAGGATACGCCTCGAGCAGATTGCTGATGACAAAATGACCTTCGGCAAACTCAAACTGTGCGCCGATATGATGGATCGCCTGGCGTTTTGAGGCATCGCTGGCCTGCCAGGCCTGGAACAAATAAAAATCCTGATCGTCGCGGGTAAAAAGCTGCACCTGTGGATTATTGCTGTTGAGCAGTTGATCGGCTGCAGCGCTTGTAGTTTCAGGATTTACCGCAGACTGCTGCGGTAAATCCTGAGCCTGCAAATCCCGTGTCGGCCACATCCAGCCATCCATGGCTACGGCTGTCAGCAATACGAATAGATGCAGTGCGCGCATCAGTTGTCCTTCACCGGGCCGGCTAATAACGATGCTATTTTCATCCTTATCAGAGCCAGGACCATTCAATCATTCCGCGAAGCAGTAGAAATAACCATTGCCACCGGTGGCAATAAGATTTTCCTGGCTGCATCCTCTGGAGCCATGTGCATTATTCCAGGAAGTGGGATTCTGGCCGCCGCCTTCGCGGTCATGATGGCCCGCCTGGGCAGAACCTTCAGTATTGCTGCTCCAGTTATTGCAGGTATGGTCGATGCCATCATCAAAGGCAGTGCCATCAGCTTGTGAGCCAGTGAGGATATCGTGCTGATTAGGGGTGTCGCCGCGGCCATTGACCCTATTGCCTTGTTCAGTCAAAGAGTTTTCTTTGCTCAACATATTGTCATCACTGTGCAGGTGGGCAACATTCTGCGCCACCATTACGCCTTTGGCGTTGTACCAGGGGCCGCTGCCGATACGGTCACGGGCATGAACGCCGGTTTGTCCGCCAGCAGTCTGGGTACTAAGGTAAGCGCGCCAGGTTTTGCCGCCAGCGCCAACGGCAGCGGCGAGATTAGCGCAGTGAGCATCGGCACCTGCCAGTCCGCCCAGGTTTGCTCCATCACCAGAGCTGCTGCTGGTAATGAAAAAGCTCAGCGTGTTTTCCTGCGAACTAACACCGCTTGCCAGAGCGGCAAGGATCAGTGCTGAAGTGAGAATAAAGATCTTTTTCATCGTATGCTCCTTTCGAATTATTGTTTGAGGTTGTTGCGTATCCTGGGGGCTTTACTGCTTTGACCACTAGTGTGACTGTTGCCGCCCCCTGGCGTCAAACACGCAGATTGCTGCAGTGATGCCGGCCCTGTAGACTGTTCTAAAGCCATCAAATCCGCTGTCAGCAAGAAACACAGCATCTGGTGCGTCCGTCAGCATGAAAGAGAGCCGGAGGCAGTTCGGTCTGAACAGTATGTCAAATTATGTACGCATAGCAGCTTATGTCCTGGCGTTCGCAGCCCTGCCAGCAATGGTACAGGCAGCGCAGGCTCAGGAAAGCGTTGCATCCTCGGTTGAGCAGTCGGCACCTGGTCAAAGCGCACCTGATCAAAGCGATGCAGATCAAAGCGCTGCTGGTCAAAGCGATGCAGCAGAAGCAGCCGTAGAAGCAAAAATTGCAGCAGCAGCACAAGCAGCAGATCTTGCAGCCGCGGAAATTGCAGCAGCCGAAGCAGCCGAAGCAGCCGAAGCAGTCGAAGCAGCCGAAGTCGCGCAGGCGCGCCTTGCTGCCCGGCAATCCTTACAGGAAAGGATTGACATCCTCGAAACTGAATCAGGTCCTTACGCTGCGAATCTGATCGAAGTTCATTTTGATCTTGGCAGGATGTATCAGGCTGAAAATCTGCATCAGGAAGCGGCAGCCTCGTTTGCTAATGCGTTACAGCTGGTTCGTATCAGCGAGGGTCTTTACTCAGAGCGTCAGATTGCGGTGCTGGAGCAACTGATCAGCGTGAATCTGGCGGCTGAAAACTGGGCGGACGTGGATGATAATCACCATCTGCTTTTCCAGATCAAAAAGCAGCTCTATCGGCCTGCAAACAGCCAGGTTTTAACGAGCCAGAAAGTACCGAACCAGGCTGTCAACAGTCAGATTGTTAACAGTCAGGCGGATAACAGTGCCTGGGCGGCAGCGGTGATTGAATTTGGTGAGTGGAAACTTCATGCATCAAGAAGCAATCTGATGCGCCGCTCCAGCGCGATGCATGCGCAGGAGATAGAAGAGGTTCATGCGCTTTACAGCGATGCAATTAATGACATTACTGAGACGGCTTTTAGCTCAGGCTCCAATGCTGCTGCCAGTGGTGAGCCGAATGCTGACGTAAACAGTGGATTAGCGGGTGTTTCAGGTTCAACGGGTATTTCAGACAGGGCCAGCCTTGTATCGCTGCTGTATGGGAAGGCCCGAGCCGAACATGAGATAGCTCAGACTGTAATGCGAATGCCCGCCGATTTTTTCGCTGGTCAGGGCAGCCCTTACACGGTGCGTACGGTTTGCTTCCCGGTTGCTGCGAGTATTGCGCCTGCGCAAAATGCTCAAGCAGTTTTCCTGGATGCCGCGTATGAACCAGGCAGCACCGAGAGCTGGGTTGACGACGCCGGTATCACCGAAGAGGGCGGCAACCCGGACCTGATCCTTGCTCAGACAAATTCAGGCCCGGTGCGGCGCGTGTGCACCAGCGAACGAGTCGAAAATCCTGCGTATCGCGCATCGCAACGCAGTGAGCAGCGTATGCGTCTGGACCGTGCGGCAATGAATATGCGAGCGACTATTCAGGATCTGCAGGCTATTCTGGAACCGAGCATTCGCGACAACAGCATCGCGCAGGTGCATCGGGAACGTCTGGCAGAGTTGAATCAAATGCAACAGGCGCTGGTGCGTGATTCCCGCCGCAGCATATCTCGGTGGGGATGGTGAACGGGTCATCGTGAAAAGCATTTCATGAGTGCGGATATTTTCTCATCGGCACGCGGTTCAGGCGGTTTATCAGGCAAGCGATTTATCAAACAAGAGTTAAAGGCAAACGGTTTCAAAAGCAGGTTTTCATCAATAAAGTCAGTGCATTTCCTCGGAGCAACTATGTTAAGAACAACTGTGTTAAGAACAACTGTGTTAAGAACAACTGTGTTAAGAACAACTGTGTTAAACAAGTTAATCAATAAAAATCTTCAGCTGCTGTTGCTGGCTGCCGCAACACTGCTGTGGGCGCATGGCGCCAGCGCGTTGGAAGTAGGTGATAAAGCTCCGGATTTCAAACTGCAGGCCTCCGACGGGCAGACCTACAGCCTCGCTGATTTCGTCGGCAGCAAGCCGGTGGTGCTGGCATTTTTCCCCAGTGCGTTTACTGGAGGATGCACTATTCAATGCAAGGCGCTGCGTGACAGTGGTCGGGAAATTAAAAGTTTCGATGTGGCCTATTTCATGGCCAGCGTGAATCCGCTGGCAGAAAATACTGCCTTTGCCAAAGAATACGAGCTGGATTTCCCCATTCTGTCTAATCCCGAAAAAGATATGATCGAAGCCTATGGGGTGCTCGGCCGTGGTGGATTTGCCAATCGCTGGACCTACTACATTGACAGCGATGGCATCGTTGTAAAGATCGATAAGGAAACCAATCCAGCCACGGCCGGAACTGATCTGACGCGCAATATGTCGACGCTGGGTTTCCCGCGCGTGGCGCAGTCTGCCAGCCGCTGATCAGAGTCAAGACGCACGGGGCCTGGTTGTTGCCCCGTTGCGCGGGTCTGTGCAAGAATGGCAGCTTCTAATGGCGGATGATCGTAATCGAGCGTATCTATGGCTAATAAAAGTCTGACAATAATCGCTGCTATTTCTGTAATCGGCTTATTGTTTCTGGTTTACCTTGCCGCAACTTTCGACAGCCCCGACAGCACGTCAACGGTCGAGCTTGAGCAGCCAATACCGCGCGCGCCACAACCAGTTCAGCGCGCTCCTGCGCCAGTTCCTGCGCCAGCTCAGGAAGTTGAAGTTCCTGATCAGCAGGTAGCCGAAACTCCCGAACCGGCTCCCGAGCCTATGCCTGAACTACCTTCGCTGAATGACAGTGACAGCTTTGTGCTGCCACGGCTTGCGGCACTGGAAACCGGCGAGAGCCTGATGCGCGTGCTCGCCTCTGAAGATCTGATCCGTAAGTTTGTGGTTTTCACTGACAATATTGCCGGCGGTAATCTGCCGCAACTGGAGTACCCCGTGCAGCGCATGACCGAGGAGATGGTCGTCAGTTCACTGGATAATAAGCTGTACGTGATGGAACCTGCTTCCTATGCACGGTTCGACGAAATAATCGATACCATTGTTGCAGTCGATGTCGAGCAGGGCCTGTCCCTGTTCTTGATGATGGGCCCACTGTTCCAGACAGCGTTTGCCGAACTCGGTTACGGGGATCGCAGTTTTGACGCCGTGCTGCTTGAGGCGATAGACAGTGTCCTGAATGCCCGTACCGTCGAAGGTCCTTTGCAACTGGTCAAACCGTCAGTGATGTACCTGTATGCTGAGCAGGAAATAGAAGATATGTCTTCGGTAGAGAAGCAGCTGATTCGGATTGGTCCGGACAATACGCGCAAGCTGAAAGCGAAACTCACCGAATACCGCGCACGGCTGATGGTAACTCGCTAAGTTAATCTGATCTTACGGTCTGCCTGGCGTTAGTCTCAGAGAGCCAGGCAGATTTTTCAACTACAATGAAGTATGTCCCCCACAATCTGTCATAATCCTGCGCCATGAATCAAAATCCCCGGCAAGTCCTGCGCGAGGTGTTCGGTTATGAACACTTTCGCGCTCCGCAGGAAACAATAATCGACGAAGTGATGGCAGGGCGCAATGTGCTGGTCCTGATGCCCACGGGTGGCGGTAAGTCCCTGTGCTATCAGATTCCGTCAATACTTCGCAGCGGCACTGGCATTATCATATCGCCATTGATTGCACTGATGCAGGATCAGGTCGATGCGTTGCGAGAGCTCGGCGTAAAAGCTGGTTTTCTGAACTCGACCCTGTCGATGCAGCAACAAACCGCAGTGATCCGGTCGGTGCGCGATGGCAGCCTCGATATGCTGTATATAGCGCCAGAGCGTTTGAATCAGGACGCCACTCTGGACCTGCTGGACGAGATCAAGCCGGCTTTGTTTGCCATTGACGAAGCGCATTGTGTATCGCAGTGGGGCCATGATTTTCGAGCTGACTATCTGCAGCTGAGTCTGTTGCAGACCCGCTATCCGGATGTGCCACGTATCGCACTTACAGCAACCGCTGATGACAACACCCGCGCCGAAATAATCGAACGTCTGGGCCTGCAGGATGCACAGCATTTTATCAGTGGTTTTGACCGACCTAATATTCAGTACCGCATCACTCAGAAACAAAATCCGCGCCAGCAGCTGCTGCGCTTTTTGCGCACCGAACATGCTGGCGATGCGGGCATCGTTTATTGTTTGTCGCGCCGCAAAGTGGAAGAAACCGCCGCATGGTTGCAGGACCAGGGTTTTGAGGCGCTGCCCTATCATGCCGGTCTTAGTGCCGAAATTCGGCAGAAAAACCAGCAGCGGTTTCTGCGCGAAGATGGCATTGTCATCGTAGCAACCATCGCGTTCGGCATGGGCATTGATAAGCCGGATGTACGCTTCATCGTTCACCTGGATCTGCCCAAAAGTCTGGAGGCCTATTATCAGGAAACCGGACGCTCCGGGCGTGATGGGGAACCTGCGACGGCATGGATGGTTTATGGGCTGCAGGATGTCATCAAACTTCGGCAGATGATGGATGGCTCCCAGGGCAATGAGAAATTCAAACGCGTTGAACGGGCCAAACTGGATGCCATGCTTGGCCTGTGTGAAATCAGCAGTTGTCGTCGTCAGGCGCTGCTGCATTATTTTGGTGAAGAATCCTCAGAACGCTGTGGAAACTGTGATGCCTGCCTGACCCCAGCGCCGGTCTGGGATGGCACTGAAGCGGCACAAAAAGCGCTGTCCTGTGCCTATCGCACGGGCCAGCGTTTCGGTGTCAATCATCTGATTGACGTTCTGCATGGCGATGAAACTGAAAAGATATTCCAGAATAATCATCATCAGCTTTCCACGTACGGCATTGGCAAGGATCTGGATAAAAAGCGCTGGCAGTCGGTGTTCAGGCAACTGGTGGCACGAGCTTATCTGAGTGTTGATCACAACAGCTTTGGTGGTTTGTATCTGACTGCGAAAGCGCGTGGTATTTTGCGTGGCGAAGAGCGGATTGCACTGCGGGTAGACGTTCAGGAGCCGGTGGTAAAGGTAGCGAAAAGAACGCGTTCACGACCGCCGGAAGTCAGCGCCAAAGACATGGGTTTGTGGGAAGAATTGAAGCAGTGCCGCAAAGCATTGGCCGATGCAATAGACCTGCCGCCCTATGTGATATTTCATGATGCGACCCTATTGGATATGGTGCATTATCGCCCGCTGACCGAGCAGCAGCTGCTGGGAATCAATGGGGTTGGTCAGCGCAAGCTGGAGAAATACGGTGCAGAATTTTTGCGCGTAATCAAAACCCACGGTGCTGAGCTGGTGTAAACTTGCGGGTGATTTAAAATTTAGTTGATAACCTTGCGCCGGATTTACGTTCCGGAAGGCAACAGGAGAAAGGCCATGCAACAAATCGTGGTAGCGGCTCTGTACCGCTTCGCCAGACTGGATGATTTTGAGTCCTTACGCAGTCCTCTGCATAAATTAATGCTGCAACAACAGGTCAGAGGCACCTTACTGCTCGCCCGCGAGGGCATAAATGGCACCATCGCCGGATACCGTGCTGATGTTGACGCGGTGCTGGCGTGGCTGCGTGCCGATCCACGTCTGTCCGGGCTGGAAACCAAAGAATCTGTGGTGGATGAGAATCCCTTCTATCGCAGTAAAGTTAAACTCAAAAAAGAAATCGTCACCATGGGCGTTGAGGATATCGATCCTGTCGATATTGTTGGCACCTATGTAAAGCCGCAGGACTGGAATACGCTGATCTCCGATCCGGAGGTGCTACTGGTTGACACCCGTAACCGCTATGAAGTGCAGATTGGCAGTTTTCACCATGCGGTAAATCCACAAACGGATTCATTCCGCGAATTTCCAGCCTGGGTGAAGAAGCATCTGGATCCCGACAAACATAAGAAAGTCGCGATGTTCTGCACCGGTGGTATTCGTTGTGAGAAATCGACAGCCTATTTGAAACAACAGGGTTTCGATGAGGTTTACCACCTTGAGGGCGGCATTCTTAAATATCTTGAGGAAGTCCCTGAAGCGGAAACGTTGTGGCAGGGCGAATGCTTTGTGTTCGACAACCGGGTAACCGTGAATCACCGTCTGGAAAAAGGCAGCTACGAACAGTGTCACGCTTGTCGTATGCCGATTACCGAGGAGGATATGGAATCAGAAAGCTATCAAATTGGGGTCAGCTGTCCGCACTGTTTTGATCAGCAAAGCCGCGAACAGGTGCAGCGTTATGCGGAGCGGGAACGGCAGATGCAGCTGGCGCAACAGCGTGGCGAGACCCATATCGGTGAGCCGATGACCGACCTTATCAAGCGGCGCAAGCAGGAAAAGTCAGCGGCCAAAGATGCGCAGCGCAGGATTAACCGGTCTAAGGATTAACTAGTTCAGGAATTAGCTTGTTCAGGAATTAGCCTGTCGAGGATTAACCTGTCTAAAGCCCGCCAGCCAGCGGCGACCTATTCAATAAACTGAAAGCGTTTGAGGTGGGCGTCTTCGTGCACGACAGTGCTGTCAAACATGCTTAAAGGTCGAACCCAGAGGTTGCGCTCACCATAAAGCTGGCGGTAAACAACCTGTTCTTCCTGAGTTTCGCTGTGGGTAGCGATTCCGATGACTTCGTAGAGATTGCCTTTGAAGTGCTTATAAATACCTGGTGTGACTGACATTAACTGAATTGCTCCAAAGTGTTGCTCCGCCGTGGGAAGCAAGAACGGTGCTCTGAATAAAGCGCTCTGGACAGTATAGAGGTGGCTGCCAATATTTTCATGCGTTTTGATGGCGCTGGCGGTACTATATTAACCAGTGCAAAAAACGTGAATTTGCCAACAGGCCCACCCGGGTTGAAGCTGGCCAGTACTCTAACAGTACTCAAGCTGTATTCAAGCCGCACACAAGCCGTACCCAGGCCCTACCCAAGGAGAGATATTTATGAAGATGCTGCTGTTATTAGTGATGTCCACACTGCTTATATCCTGCGCCACAACACCGACACTGTCCAAGCAGGAGATGATTCTGGGCTCCTGGCAGGCGCAGTTCGAAGGGCAGGATATGACGCTGACCTATACTGCGGAAGAGATTACTGTAGAAGAGTTTGGAATCAGCTTTCCTTATGAATGGATCAATGAAGACCAGATCAAGCTTGATGCCATGGGCCAGGAAGTTGTCAGCCTGGTCGAGTTTGTTACTCCTGACAATATGAAACAGACCAGTGACCAGGGTGTGCAGATGCTTACCCGGGTAGTTGAGTAAGAATTTGAAGCGCTGTTCTTGATAATTAAATCAACAAAGAACCGGATAATGAAAAAAATGCCCTACCTCATTTCACTGCTGGCTGGTGTGCTGTCGTTTTCTGCCAGCGCCACGGCGCAAGAGCCTGCTCAGGCGGAGCTGCCGCCAGTGCAACTGGACGGGCAACGCGATGGACAGAGCCTGTTTCAGACTAATTGCGCTGTCTGCCACGCATCTGCAGACGCCGACTCCCGCACCCCGACCGTCGCTGAACTTGCCGGTCGCAGCCCTCAGGAAATTGTCCAGTCGCTGACTGATGGCGCCATGCGCTATCAAGGCTATGCACTCAGTGGCGAGGAGCGGCGCGCGATAGCCATGTTCGTCACCGGGCGCAGTTTCGAAACCGGAATGATGCACGAAACCATTGGCAAGTGTGAGCAATCACCCGTGCTGCAAGCGCCCTTCGCAGGACCGCATTGGAATGGCTGGGGTCCCGATAGCAGAAATACCCATGCGCAGTCCGCTGAGATGGCTGGTTTAACTGAGCAGGATATTCCGAAACTGCGCCTGCAGTGGGCTTTTGGTTTCCCGGATACCAGCTCAGCCTGGTCGCAGCCCACGGTGGTGGGAGGACGCATTTTTGTTGGCAGCCAATCCGCCTATGTTTATTCACTGGATGCAAAAACCGGTTGCACGCATTGGACCTACGCCGCAAGGGGCGGCGTTCGCTCAGCCATCAGTGTGGGCGAAATGCATGCTGCTGAAGGCTCCGACATTACCACTTTTGCAGTTTATTTTGCGGATATGCGCGGCAACGTCTACGCCCTGAACGCGGATACCGGCGAGGAGCTGTGGCAGGTCTCTGTAGAGGAGCATCCGCTGGTCCGATTGACCGGTTCGCCGACCCTGCATGAAGGACGCCTTTATGTGCCGGTATCCTCGTATGAAGAAAGTCAGGGAGCCTCACCCGGCTATGCCTGCTGCACATTTCGCGGCAGCGTGGTCGCCCTGGATGCCGCCAGCGGCGTGATGTTGTGGCAACGCTATACCATCGACGAAGTTCCGACTATGCGCTCGCGGCCCGACGGCGGCCGCTATTTCGGACCTGCCGGGGGCGCTATCTGGTCCTCGCCAAGCATTGATGTGAAACGCAATCGCCTCTATGTCAGTGTCGGTAATAACTACACTGAACCGCAGAAAACCACTACTAATGCCGTACTGGCGCTGGATCTGGACAGTGGTGAAATTATCTGGAGCATGCAGACTGAGCCCGATGATATTTTCATCACCGGATGCCGCAACAGCGATTCGGCAGCCTGTCCTGAGGAAGTAGGTCCCGATTATGATTTCGGTACTGCGCCATTGATAACGACCAGTCATTCTGGAAAAGATCTGATTATTGTTGGCCAGAAATCCGGCGTCGGTTTCGCGATGGATCCTGATGATAGCGGGAAAGTAGTCTGGCAATATCGTGCCGGGTTGGGCAGCGCGCAGGGCGGGATTCAGTGGGGTACCGCAGCTGATGCTGAAAAGGCCTATTTTCCAGTGTCTGATTTATTTCGGGAAATTCCCGGTGGCCTGCATGCGGTCGACCTGCTGACCGGTGAGCGCAGCTGGTTACGCCGCCTGCCGAACTGGTTTGTGGGGCACTCAGCCGAAGTTGCAATGGGGCACAATCTGCCGCGATTACAGTAATTCCGGGTGTGGTGTTTTCCGGCGCAGTAGATGGGGCGATGCGTGCTTACTCGAGCGCTACCGGCGAGATTCTGTGGACCTTTGACACCAACCGCAGTTTTGCCACGGTCAATGGTATTGAAGCCACTGGAGGATCCATAGTCGGTCCGGGTCCTGTGGTCGTCGACGGGATGCTGTTTTTTAATGCCGGTTACGGTGCTTTTGGCAGCATGCCGGGCAATGTGCTGCTGGCTTTTGCAGTGGAGTAAGGGAAAGACCTTAATCAACCCGGCACAAGTTTTGCCGAATTCACGGTCATAGTGCTATTCTCCCTCACTGCTCTACAAAGCAGACGGGTGAGCGGCAGTTGAATCAGGAGTGCATAACAGGCATTCTCACAGCGCAACTGCATACTATCTTCTTCGAGTGACGATTTAACGGCGGTAATATTCATATGATTTTTAAGTGCAAAAGCCTGAAAAAACTGGTTTTGTTGTTTTCCCTTGGGCTGTTGGCAGCATGCGGCGGAGCACAGGAATCCAGGGTTGAGCAGGGAAATCGCGATGGCGTTTTGCACTTTGGCAATGGCTCAGAGCCTCAGGGACTCGATCCGCATATTGTCACCGGGGTACCTGAACACCATATCATCCAGGCACTGTTTGAAGGCCTTGTCGTTAAAAATCCTCATAATCTGGAAGTGGAAGCGGGTGTTGCTGAATCCTGGGAAATCAGTGATGACGGTAAAATTTATACCTTCCAGTTACGTACAGATGCCCGCTGGAGTAATGGAGATCCCGTCACCGCAGAGGACTTCCGCTGGTCCTGGCAGCGCGCACTGACTCCCGCGCTGGGCAGTCTCTATAATTATATGTATTTCCCGATCGTCAATGCCGAAGCTTTCGCGAATGGTGAAACTACTGACTTTGATCAGGTAGGCGTGCGGGTGTTGGGTGAACATACCCTGCAGGTCGAACTGCGCGATCCAACCCCGTATATCCTGCAATTGTTCGATCACTACAGCACCTTTCCCGTACACCGCGCCACCGTCGAGTCCTTTGGCGATCCCAGTAACCGGCTTACGCGCTGGGCCCGCGAAGGCAACCTGGTTGGCAATGGTGCGTTCCAGTTGACTGAGTGGGTGGTGAACTCCCATATCAGAGTCGAAAAATCGCCGGTTTACTGGGATGCGGAGAAAATACAGTTAAATGCCATCGTGTTTTATCCGACTGAGAATCTGGTCACCGAAGAACGTATGTTCCGTGACGGT
The DNA here is from genome assembly GCA_041689205.1 of Pseudohongiellaceae bacterium. GTDB lineage: Bacteria > Pseudomonadota > Gammaproteobacteria > Pseudomonadales > Pseudohongiellaceae > JAVVEG01. The sequence continues at coordinate 20,119 of JBDNGQ010000278.1, forward strand.
CAGCTGCATTTCACCGGTGACGTGCCGCTGGACAAAGTCCCTGTCTATCTGCGTGATGAACCCCATCTGATTGAGATTAATCCTTATCTGGGCACCTACTATTACATGGTCAATACCACGCGTCCGCCGTTTGACGATGTGCGGGTGCGCAGAGCGCTGGCCATGGCCGTAGACAGAGATCTGCTGGTATCCACAGTGCTGGAGGGCATCGTTGATCCGGCCTACGCTATTGTGCCAACAGGCACTCTGGGTTATGAGCCGCCAAGACTGTTCAATTATGATCCGGATGCTGCACGCGCCTTGCTGGCCGAGGCTGGCTATCCAGGCGGTGAAGGCTTCCCGGCTTTTAATATCCTCTATAACACTCAGGAGTCACATCGAAAAATAGCCGAAGCAGTCCAGCAGATGTGGAATAAGACGCTTAATGTCGG
>JBDNGQ010000279.1:0-4397 GCA_041689205.1 Pseudohongiellaceae bacterium
CTTGCATTTCCTATGTGGTGAATCAGAAGCGGAGCTCGACCGCAATGAGCATGCACTATCCGTGGCATATGAGATTCGCAAAGCCTTCGAAGGTCAACGAGAAAGACAAAACTCTGAGTCCGGAGAATTGTTTGGCACCCGATTAACCTGGCCACACATAATCTTCTACACTTCGTACTTTCGGCAGCTAGCCGGGTATCGCTCGGCGAACAAAGAGCATCAGTCAAATCTGGCAAGGCTTGAATACTGCGTTGAGTCTGCAATACGCGGCAATGTTGGAGCGCGAGGCTAAGAAGAATGGATGTTCCCCGCTTCAATTGCGCGACGCCAGAGGGTGGCCTGAAATAGAATGGTGACTTCTAACAGTTGCCTATAGAGACGACGCCAGAACCAGAACTCCAAGGCGCAGTAGAGAGAGCCATGCAGACTGCTGGAGGCGCGGGACCGTGAGGCCTCGCCCTATCCCGATTAGGTACTTTTGGCCCTGAGCGAAATTGGATACACTGCCAACCCATGAATGGACGATTACGATGACCTTCGAGCTTTGGGCACTGCTTGCCTCCGCACTACTCGGCCTGGTCCACATGACCGCGGCGTCGTTTACCTTCAAGGCCCAGGTCGGTAATCGATACACCGTTGGCGCGAGGGATGAAAACCTTCAACCCACGGGTGTGGCGGGTCGATTGCATCGCGCGCAGAAGAACTTTCTTGAAACCTTCGCAATCTTCGCGGTTTGTGTCCTGATCGTCCACCTGACAAACGCTTATGGTCCTTTCAGCTATTGGGGCTCTGTTCTGTACCTGACTGGGCGCACTCTGTTTCTTCCGCTCTATGCGATAGGTGTGCCGTGGCTGAGAACGTTCAGCTGGAACCTTGCTACAGTGGGTCTGGTGCTGGTGGGAGTGCAGGTCCTGGTGAGTGAGCTATGAGTATCGAACAAACCGGAGCTCTCTCTGTGCGGCAGAGCCTGCTTGCGATCAGCATGTCATCTTGTGGGTTTTACACTCGCACGAGGTTACAGTGGGACATCCCTCAACAAACGATCAGCAGTTCCATGCCAGCAAGAAATTCACGAGCATCTCGCAGCAAGCATTGGGAGAAACATTCTTGAAAATTGATATCGATAAATTGTCTATCGGGGAGCTTGTCGACTTGAATCATCGCATCGTTGAGAGACTGAAGTTCATGGAGACGATGCATCACCATGCTGTAATGATGAAGTTCAGCATTGGCGAGAAAGTCAGCTTTGAGCCTCCGGGGCGCCCAAGGCAAATCGGCACTCTGGTGAAGTACAACAAAAAGTCAGTGACGGTGATAACCGAAGTTGGGCAGAAATGGACGATCTCGCCTGAATTGATTTCAAAGGCGAATGATGCCCGCGAGAGCAAGACTGGCAAAGGTAATGTTCTCGAATTCAATCCAAAGAAATAGAATTGCATAACAAACAGTTTCTGAGCGACTAAGGCGTTAGAGCCAGAATGTAATGCCTGGAGCTGTTGCAGCTGTTGAACCTGCCGCCACTGTGGCATGGACGCAGAGCGCGGGCTTCTTTAATTGGCTGTTAGACCTTTTGGGAGAAACAATGCGAATACAATCTGTTCTGATCCTCTTGCTTACCGTCATCTCCCCGATATCCAGCGCTGCTCAGGAGCGTCCTGATTGGGGCAGGTTTTTCGAAGAGTTTGAAGCTCAAGGTACGCTCGTAGTAGATGACGAGCGGGTGGCCAGCAACTCTGTTTTGGTCTATGAACCAGAGCGGGCAAGAAAGCGTTTTTCCCCTGCCTCCACGTTCAAGATTCCACATACGCTATTCGCACTGGATGCCGGCGCCCTTCGCGATGAGTTCCAGGTGTTTGAGTGGGACGGAGTTGAACGAGACTTTCCTGGTCACAATCGCGACCAGGATCTCCGTTCGGCGATGCGTAACTCCACACTTTGGGTTTATCGGCAGTTCGCGAAGGAAATTGGTGAGCAAAGTGCGCGGGACTACCTGAGACGGATCGACTATGGCAACGCGGACCCGTCGACCGACGAAGGCGACTACTGGGTCGATGGCAATCTCGCCATCTCCGCGCATGAGCAGATTTCGTTCCTGAAGCGTTTGTATCGAAACGAACTTCCCTTTAAAACTGAACATCAACGCCTGGTGAAGGACGTCATGATTGTCGAGGCTGGACGAGAGTGGATACTGCGCGCCAAGACCGGTTGGGAGGGCCGAATGGGCTGGTGGGTCGGGTGGGTTGAGTGGCCAACCGGGCCGGTATTCTTCGCCCTTAACATCGATACACCAAATCGAACTGACGACCTTGCCAAACGAGAGCAGATAACTCGCGCGATCCTTCAATCCATTGAAGCGCTACCGGCACCATAGTAAACGGCTGTGCCTAAGCAATTCGGCACTGTGGTGAAGTACAACATTGAGTTAGACGGCTAACGGAAAGACCATGAACGGTGGGCCATTGTAAATTCAAATTGGTCAAGTCAAACAAATTCATAACTGACAATGCGCGTCCGCTGTTGTCGTGTGCGTTAATTTTCGTGAGTTGAAATAGAGAGTGCCAAATGAAAACTGTTGGTTTATTGGGTGGAATGAGCTGGGAAAGTACGGCGGGGTATTACAAAGCTATAAATGAAGGCGTTAAAAATAGACTTGGTGGTTTGCACTCCGCACAGATTGCGATGTTTAGTGTTGATTTTGAGCCGATTGAAAAATTGCAGCATCAAGGAGACTGGGCAGCTGCAGCACACATATTGTCAGAAGCGGCTAAAAAAATTGAGGCTGCTGGTGCGGACTTCTTGTTAATTTGCACAAACACCATGCACAAGGTCGCGCCTCAAATTGAGCAGGCTATTAAAATTCCGATTCTTCACATTGCCGACGCCACTGCTGAATCACTACTTGAAAATGGAGTTAAAACGGTAGGTCTTCTTGGTACCGCGTTCACCATGGAAGAGGACTTTTATAAAGGCAGGCTCGAAGAAAAGTATGGTCTTAAAGTAATTGTTCCGAATACGAAAGACCGAAAAATAGTTCACACCATTATCTACAATGAATTATGCATTGGTAAAATTGAATCAAATTCAAAAATGGAATATCTCAGAATTATTAACGAGCTTTCTGAAAATGGTGCTGAAGCAGTAATTTTAGGCTGCACTGAAATTGGAATGCTAATCAAGCAGTCTGACACAAGCGTATTTCTTTACGACACCACACAAATTCACGCCAGTAAAGCGGTGGAGAAAATGATTTAACACACTGTTCGGAAGCGACCAAAGCATGTTGCCAGGATTTTTTCTTGCAAAAAAAACACGCCAACATACCTTAGGGCCCAACAAGGGTTTCAGGTTTCTTTTAGGTAACTTATTTCAAAAAGGAAAGTTCAAAATGAATAAAAAAAAAGGTAGCCTCATCCTGCTTCTTCTTGCTTTTATCACTACTTTCGCATACAGCGAATCCGAACCAGTTGTACTTACGTTAGAGCTCAAGGAAGATGTTGTCTCTGAAACCGCCGCCATTTTAATTTCTGATTATGTAGAACCTGAAGTCGGCCGGGCAATGGCGGATGCCCTGACCCAGAGTCTGAATGCAGGTGAATATGCTGCGATTACGGATGTCACGGTGTTTACTGACATGCTGACTTCGCAGATTCGTGAAATCAGCAATGACGAACACCTTTGGATCGCTTATAGCGACCCTCCCATGCAAACCTCCGATGAGATCGACAACCCGACACCGCAGGAAGAAGCTGATTGGTTGGCGATGCAACAGCATTTCAACTTTGGTCTGAACGCGGTCAGCAAACTGCGCGGCAATATCGGATATCTTGACTATACGGCTTTCATGGATGCTGAACCGTCGGCACCAGCAATCGGTAATGCCATGGATTTTCTGCAACACACAGGCGGGTTGATTATTGATCTCCGCAAGAATTCAGGGGGCATGCCGGATGCAGTCGCGCTGCTGGCGAGTTATTTTGTTGGCCCTGAACAGGTGCATTTCAATTCAATCTTTTGGCGTGATACAGACACAACAGAAGAGTTTTGGACCAGGACTGACCTTGAGGGCACCTGGTATGGAAAAGACCGCCCGGTCATCATTCTAACAAGTTCAGAGACCTTCTCCGCGGCGGAAGATTTCACCTATGGCATGAAGGCAAACAAGCGCGCAATTGTGGTAGGGGAAACTACCCGTGGCGGGGCCAATCCCGGAGGAATAAAAAGAGTATCTTCCAATTTCAGTATCTGGATTTCTTCCGGAAAAGCGATCAACCCGATCACTGGCAGCAACTGGGAAGGCACTGGCATAACACCAGACCATCTGACTTCAGCAGAAAACGCAAGAATTGAAGCTGAAAAAAGATTATTGGAACTGGTGATTGCGCGTACTGATGATCCAC
>JBDNGQ010000280.1:0-1507 GCA_041689205.1 Pseudohongiellaceae bacterium
TCCACCGATCGAGCAATCCGCTCTATCCGTTATCAGATAAACGCCGCCAAGTTTCCTGTCCATCGTAATTTGCTGGGCTTCGACTTCAGCCAGTCCAAAGTGGATGAGCAACTGATCGGTAAACTTGCCACCATGGAATTTACCGATGCTGCACAGAATCTGGTGCGGGTCGGCGGAACGGGTACCGGCAAGACCCATCTGGCAACTGCAATCGGTGTCGCAGGTATTCAGTATCACGGCAAAAGGGTGCGATTCTACTCCACGGTGGAACTGGCCAATACACTGGAACGAGAGAAGGCCGCTGGCAAACAGGGAAGATTGGCGCTGAGCCTGATGCAGATGGACTTGGTCATTTTGGAAAAAAACGATCTTTGACAACGGAGGAGTGGAGCCATTCTGAATCATGAAGCCCGACCGCCACATGGCCGTCGGGTAACAATCACTTAACCTGAACAGGAGTTCAAAACCAACTGTAGTCTGGTCGACTTATCCACAGCTGTGTAGTACGTTACACTGCTATAATGCCTGGTCAATTTAAACCCGGCGCGAACAATTTGTCTTCATGCTGATGTGCATGGCTACTATCTAATGGATATTCAAGACCGGGTACAAGATCAAAGTGTTATGGCCACAGCGCAGGACGTGTGGAGGCGACCTTAGTCGCCCACAGCAGTTATAACGCCGCACGCCAAACGTGCCCCAGCGTTGCCGGTGGGCTGGGTTTCAAGGTCATCCACGACGGCATGAATTACGACTGATTTTCCAACAATTGAATCCATACCTGAGAATGACAGTTGGGTATCAACCATATTGGTTTGCGCTACGCCGGCACCATTGGAAACTATATTGCCAAGGTCACCGACATGCCGCTGCGCTGAGTCCGGAGCACCATGCGGCTGGCCGCGTGGGTTGAAGTGCCCACCCGCTGAACTGGCATCTGCCGCGCTGCAATCGCCGAATTCATGTATGTGGAAACCGTGAGAACTCATAAGAGCCAGACCATTGACGTTAGCACTCACCCTGACACCATTTTCGGTGCTGGAGAACAACACAGTTCCGCTGACAGCGTTGCCTTCCGTTGGTTGTAATACAGCAGCAAATTCTGTGGCTGACTCTGTCTGCGCATTAATAGCGGCATCACTCTGCACAACTTCAGCTTCTTGACTGCAGGCAACAAGGGTGGACAGAACGGCAAATGCACAAACGGTCGATGTCAGGTTTATCATAACCACTAAGCTCCAGGATATGCGTGTTAGTTAAAAACCAAAGGTACCGTCAATGGGGGAGATTGTCCAGTTTGAAGACCACAAACCGTGTTGCGCCTGTTGATTGAGGACGCACCCGGGCTGCCACCGACGGTCATTCAGAAAGCATGAACAGTCGCATCCAAAGGCTCAAACGACGTGCGTGCGGCTTTCGTAGCAGAGAACGATTTCGTAACGCGATTTACTTCCACTGCGGTGGTTTGAATCTTTATCCGAAAACACTGGATTTATAGGGTGACCCA
>JBDNGQ010000281.1:0-6273 GCA_041689205.1 Pseudohongiellaceae bacterium
AGAGGTCAGACGGGCCATAGACAGTTTGAACAAGCGACCGAGAAAACTTCTTGGATACAAGACGCCGGCGTTCTTGATGAAGGAAACAATGGCGGCTCTAGCCGCTTAACTGGTTATGCACTTGGGGTTTGAATCCAAGTGGTTTAAGAAATCGAATTTAAGATCTTAATTTAGGAACTCTAACTGAAGACCTTTAACTTAAGACCTTTAACTTAAGGATTTTAACTGAAAGGCTTTCGATTAATATCCCTGTGCTTAAGAAACAGAGCCTCGATCCTTGCGCAGCACCTGCAGCAGATTGCTGCCCATCAACAGACTGACCACCACCGTCAGCAGCGCAAAACTGAACCACTGCAACGCATAGCCGATATTGCTGCGGATGCTTATTGTTACTGTCGGCCAGTGCCGCGCCAGCAGACCCGGCGAGCCTGTATTCAGGCGCACCTGCCAGGGATAGACCGGCTCGCCCAGCAGCGCTTCCGCCTGCGGTATATGCAGACGTCGAACCCGCACCGGCCATTCGCGCTCTGCTACCTGACCCGCAACGCTAGCCAGGTCCGGCACATATAATTGTCCAATCAGCGTCTGCTGGCCCTGAACGGCCTGGATCACCGGCAGACTGTCCGCATCGGGTCCGGGCGCAATCCAACCGCGACTGACCATCACCAGCGAACCATCCGAGCTCAGCCGAAACGGACTGATCAGCTCGAAACCCGGCTGGCCCTGAAAGAACTGAAACACCACCAGAAAGGCAGCATCGTTGACGTATTCGCCACGCAGGGAGACTCGACGATTATTCAATGTGGCGGCGGTTTCCTCGGCAGCACCGGCAGCACCGGCAGAACCGGCAGAACCGGCAGCACTTGAAACGGCAAACAAACTTTCCAGTGCGACAGGTTCAGCCTGTTCCTGCACGGCGGCATCGCGCTGCAACTGACGTTTATCCGCCGCCCGCCCCAGTTGCCAGAAACCCAGATTAATGAACAGGGCGCAGGACAGCAGCACACACAGTGCTATGAGCCAGTTAAAACGGATTTGCAGACGGCCGATGGAGATTTCACGACTGCCTGCCGCGAGGCCCGGAAAAACTTGTTGGTGCTGGTCTGCCATTGCCTGCTGCTCGTAAGCGGATTTATTCCAGCACTTAGTTTTACACTCACTGCCCCCCTCTGTACACAGGAACGTAGACAGCAACGCACATAAACAGCAACAGCAGCATACTCGGCCACGCGCACAACAATGGGATTGATAATTAGAACTCTATAATCCCGATTCACGCACCAGCACCGCAATGATGTTTCGCAGATAACGCGCTGCTGGTGCTTCAGCGGCACCCCGGATGACCACCCGGCCGCGCCAGATCTGCTCCTCAAACCCTTCCGGTATTGCCTCAACATCGAGCATCACACGGTACATTGCCAGCTCAGGCACCTTACCCCTCTGACTATCCCTGATCAAAATATGGCCGCCGGCCTGTGCCGTAAGCATGCCATCGGGCAACAGCCGGCTGGCATCCGCATCGATGCTGGCGACCTGCACCTTCAACACCGGACCTGTACGACTGTCAATGTGGAATATGCCCTCATCGCCGACACGGATCCGTTTAACCGAGTCCTCACTGAGATAGGTCTCCACCTGCATCGCGCGTGGGCCTATTAGTACTGCAATCTTTTCATTAGCCATCAGCCACTGACCTGGTTTCAGATCCGGATCAATATCCCGCAGTCGACCACTGAACGGAGCTACCGGGCGGTAACGCGCCAGATCTTCATTGACACTGGCCAGTTCCGCTTCTGCCATCGCCCACTGCTGCTGATTTACCAGCAGGCGTTCGCGGGAATCCTGCGAAAACCCGGACGAGGCTGCGGCCCAGCGAGTGGATTCCACGCGTGCCAGCGCAATCTCCCGGTTTGCCTCCAGCTGTGGCGCCTGCAGTCCAATCAGCTCTCTACCTGCCGCAATGTCGCTGCCTTCGCGAAAATCAAAGCGCGTCACCAATGCGCCTCCCGGTGCAAAAACCGGCCAAATTTCAAGCGGGCGCAGCATACCCGAGGCGTCGATTCGCCCTGGCCAGGGAAGGAGAAACAAACTCACCAGCACCAGCACCAGCACCAGCGCACGCAGACTGCGGCGGCGGCTTACGCCGCTTTTCCGCAGCATTGGCCAGCGCGCCCGCCACTCCTTCAGCTCACTAAGCACTGGCAACAAAATAAACCAGCTGATTTCCACGATAGCCATAAAAATCCCCACTGCTTTAAAGAAAAAGTGATACACCAGCAGAGCAATACCCAGAAACACCACTAATCGGTAGATCCAGGTTCCCCAGGCAAATGCGATCATCCAGAATTGCTTGCGGGCGGAAAAATGTTCGGGCTTTGCTTCACCCGGCGCAAATAACCATTCGCGCAGTTTCCAACGCGCCAGCGCAAAGCAGCGCCCGTGCAGATTGGGCATATCCACCAGATCGCAGAGAATGAAGTAACCATCAAAACGCAGGAAAGGACTGGCATTAATCAGCAATGTGGCTACCAGACTGGTGGTTGCCAGCACGAAGGCGGCACTGCGCAGTTCCCCATCCGGCAGCAGACCCCAGGCAAACACTGCCCAGGCTGCAATGGTCAGTTCAGTGGCAATACCTGCGATGGAGACCTGCAGGCGATGCCATCGGTTAACCAGACGCCAGGCTTCATTGGTATCGGTATATGCCATCGGCCATAGCACCAGAAACGCCACACCGATGGCCGGGATACGGCAACCCAGCCTTTTAGCCGTGAACGCATGCCCCAGTTCATGCAGAAGTTTCACTGCAAACAGTGCTATCGCATAGGCAAACAGGCCGGAAAAATTAAAGGTGTTAACCAGTGATGTCCAGAAAGTGTCGGAATTCCTGGCTATCTGCGTCACGCCTATACTGAGGGCGATCAAGGTCAATAATAAAAAGCCCCGTGTGTAAAAGGGCTGAACCAGTGGCAGCATACGTTCCAGCCAGCGGTCAGGGCGCAACAGTGGAACCCGGAAAAACAGATAATGATGCAACAGCCATTTCAGCGGCGAACCCTGAATCTTCGCCAGTCGGTCGGCGAGTTTGCTGGCGCTGTCCTGACCTCTTGGGATTACCAGTTGGTTTTCTTCAAGAAACTTTACTACCTGTTCAACATCCCCCTGTTCTGGATGAATGGTTGTAGCGGTAGCTATGCTGTCTGCGATGATCTGCATATCGCTGAGTGACCAGCGCTTGAGTATTTCAAAAGTCAGCCAGTCGATGCGAAAGAACTTGTTACGATCGGGATCGTGCAACGTCCAACTGGGTTGACCGTCGGGCAGCGTCGGTCCCGGCAGCAGATCAAGTTCCTCACGCAGCAAGGGCAATTCCATGGGCTTACCAACCTATCCAGGCACGCACGGTGGCGGCTGGTCGTCTCAAAATCCAATAGGCAACCGGAACCCGACGCCCGATTACCCGCGCCGTACCTTTCAAGCCAACTCGATGAACCACTGGACCATCAAGGGTGGCACGCAAACGATAAGCATAGGTGCCATCCGGGCGTTCCACCGCATCGTGCGCGAGATAACGCACCTTCGCCTTCACCGGATTCAATGGGCTGGAATTCAGATACAAGGAAATATCGGCATCCTCGCGCAGGGGAATGGCATCAGCTAGTGGTAACCAGGCCTCAATTTCCATATCCCCGGAATCGGCAATACGCATAATGCGCTCACCAATAACCACCGGGCGACCCACCCATTCCGAGGGATCATCAAACAGCGCTATACCATCACGCGGCGCAATGACCTGTGCCCGCCCCAATTGTTCGGCAAGAAAGCTGACCTCGACACGCTTTTCTTCAGTTCTACCAGTCAATGTCGCCAGCATCGCTTTGGAGCGCGGATCTGACAATGCCTGCTGGGCAGCCTGCCGGTACTCAGCCTCAGTGGTGGCGAGAGCAAACTGAGCCACTTCTAGACGACTGCGTATAAGCACCTCATCAAACCCGAACAGCAGATCACCGGTGCTCACCTGTTGATTGGGTTGCACATGAAACGCTAACAATACGCCTTCCAATGGTGAGCGGATAACTGCAGGATTGGCTGGTACCAACTCCCCCGGCGCCATCACTGACAAACGCACCGGGATACTCAGCGCCAGCACCGTTAAGGCCACCAATCTGACCAGTCGACGCCGGTACCAAGGCATGCTGGTACGCGCCTTCCTGATACTGAACAGGTTCCACACCAGGTGTTTCCAGCTTAAACCAGTGGCACGATGCAGGGTGAACCAGGCATGTGCCCACAGGTCCATCCATTCGATCAGCAACGCCTTTTCCGGCTCAGTCCATGGCATTTCACGCACCAGCAGCAGACCACCAGCCACCTCAGCATCGATGTCATTCTCTGCTGTGAATGGTAACCACAGACTGTAATTGGGGAGCCAATCTCCCCATTCACTAGCCAGATTTTCCGGCAGATCGCGCGCATCGATGGCGGAAACCTTGGAGTGCTTGCTAAACAAATACCGACATACTTTATTCAACCACAAGGCATAAGGTGCATTGGCCTCCACCTGTACCACACCTGACATCGCCTGCACGCCCAGTCCCTCCAGCCACAAGCCTGCCTGCCGATACTTGGCCATATTGTGTGAGTCATTGACGGCCAGGAAACGCAGTACCGCCGCATCATCCGCCTGCCTGGCACGACGACCCAAATCGAGCAGCGCCAGCAGCGGACGCGAATTCCCAGCTATTTTCTCTGTCATAATGAGGCCTCTCTGGCAGATTCTGCCATCCACTGTGCTGTCAGCGGGCTTTCCTGCTGTCCCGCGTTGACTAATTGCTGGATCAATCCCGTACGACCTGCAGCGGCATTAGCATCAATTTCATCCACCACCCGCACTCGGAATACTGTAGTCGCCTCACGGCCATCTTTATCCCGGGCAATCAGCGTAATCCGAATCTCACCACGGAAATCTTCCGGTGATTCAAATTTAAACTGTCCGCTTTCGGCATCCAGTGTGATCCATGGTGGCAGCACCGTACCATCCACCAATTCAGCTCGCAGAGTAACTTCCGCATCCGGCCGGGAGTGCGCAAACGCATCTCCCGGTACTATGAAACTGCGCCCAAGCTGCATCATGGAAGCATCCAGAATCTGATCAGGCATTCCGCGCATCACCTGCAGATTTTCTTCGATAGCTGGAATAACCAACGGTTGCCAGATTGCAATCTCAACGGACTCCGACGCAAAATCCGCACTGTTAACAGCCAGGCGCATCGCGGGGTCGGAATTCATTCCACCGAAGCTAGAAAGACCATTAGTCGCCATTCCCAGGCTGATGCCTGAATTGATTACCGGGCCACGAGTTGGCAAACCAGTGGCCACTGCCGCAGGCTCTGGCGGTCTGACCGGAGCCGGCGGCGTCACGACCGGCGCAGGCGGAGTGTCGACAATGACAGGTGCTTCATTTACACCTCTGATGGTCATTGTGACGACCTGCTCGGTGCCATCGACACTGCGCACCGTGAAGGTCTCTACCTTTGTATCGCCCTGCCGCAGGAACAATACCTGACTGTTGGGGACGGTATAGCTCCACTGTCCTGTTTCAGTTATCTGCAGTGTTCCTAGCGTACCGGGGCTGGACCTGACGTTTTCAGATCCCGTCAAAAATGCAGCTTCAGCCGGGCCATCGACATCGGTCACTGCCATAGTGCCAGTGAAGCTCAGGTTGCCCGCCACCACATTCACATTCTCAGTCACGCTGCCTTGCGCAGTGCCGGTTCTTGATGCCGCATCATTAACGGGAAGTACTGTGATCGTGAAGGATACCGTGGTGGTGCCGCCACTATTGTCACTGACCGCATAGGTGATGGTGTCGGAGCCATTGAAATTGGCATTCGGCAGGTAGGTAATCGAACCATCCGAATTAATCGTCACGCTGCCGTTGTCAGCTCTGCCAGCTACGACACTCAGCGTATCGCCATCAACATCCGTATCATTCGCCAGCACATCGATGGTGACTGGAGTGTCCTCATCGATTGTGGTTGCATCCGGGTTAGCCACTGGTGCGTCGTTCACCGCTGTCACAGTCACAGTAACTGTTGCAGTATCAGTGCCGCCCTGGCCATCACTGACCGAGTAGGTGACGGTATCAGCGCCGTTGAAGTTCTCGTTTGGCGTATAGGCTAGGCTGCCATCAGCATTGATGGTGACCGTACCATTACCCGCAGAGGCAGCAGTGACACTCAGCGTATCGCCATCCGCATCGCTGTCATTATC
>JBDNGQ010000282.1:0-4053 GCA_041689205.1 Pseudohongiellaceae bacterium
CTCTTCGGCCAACTGGCGCTGGCTGATGTCAGGATTGTCCTGAAGGCGTTTGAGAATCTTGTAGCGGGCGTCGTCGGTCAGCATGTTCTTATTCTTGTTGGGCGCACTTTCTTGTTGGGCGAACTGTGTTCAATGGCTGAACATAATAGTCAGCTGACGGCGGCTTGGCAACAGGGCAGATAGACTTTTTTTGGATTTATTTTCGGTTACCCGGTTTGAAACTGTGTTCAGCTGCCACCGTCCAGAAAGCGCATAATCTCCCGGTTCAGTTGCTCGGGCGCTTCCAGATGGGGGTTATGGCCGACGCCGGGAAGCATGATCAGCTGGCCGTTGGGGAGTAGATCGACCGCACGGCGTGAGGTGTCGGGATAGTTTGGACCATCCTCGGCGCCGCCAATGAGCAAGGCCGGGATATTGATTTTGGACCAATAGGTGTCCACTGGCTCGGCAGTCAGTCGGTTGTTCATCGCCCGCACCAGATTCAGACGATGAAAGTCGCCGCTGAGGGCATGGCCATAGCGGATGCGAACGTGCTCCATGTATTCAGGTTTCCAGTCGACGATACGGTTTTGTTCCTGGCGCAGATTGGCGGCATAGTGGGCCTGCAGGTCTGGCTCGGGGCTGCCGGATGTCGGCTGACTCCATGCGCGCCCGCTGGCAGAGTCGTTGAGGGCGATTGGATTAACCATGATCAGGTGTGTCGCCTTCTCTGGATAGAGGTGCGCGAAGTTACTGGCCAGCCGGCCGCCGAGGGAATGGCCGGCTATGACCACTTGGGCAATGCCGAGATGTTCGAGAATGGCGTTGATGTTCGAGGCGTGCAGGCTGACATCGTAAGGAATAAGGGGCTTGGAGGATTTGCCCCAGCCCAGTCTGTCAACGGCAATGGCGCGATAGCCTGCTTGCGTGAGGGCGCGCATGGTCTGTTCCCAGTACCAGCTGTAATAACTGGAGCCGTCTTTGTTAAAATTGCTCAGACTGAACGATTTGCCACCGTCGTGCTGCGTTTGCAGGCCGGTCACAATGATTGATGTCATCAGAAAACCTGAGATGACAAAGAATATATCCACGCCCACAGAACCGCCGGAAAAGCCGGGCACCTGAAAGTGGAACAGCACCACCGCGATGACTGCAATGGCGAGTAATGCGTTTATGTCGTAGCGGAAACTGTCTGTCGACGAAATTAACAAATTTGGGGCCGAATCCATCATCGCTCCCACTTGATTCGAGTTCTTTCTTGATTTCTTCAAGCTCGGTTTTTAACGCGGGCCGCGCCTAGTTTTTTGGCGGTTGCTGACCCAGATTAAGGTGTCTGAAATCCAGAGAAGGTAGCAGCATAGGGCCGTATAAGTGGCGCGCACTAAGAGTCAGCAACTGATCACGCACAGCCGAATACAGCATGGATCCACCGTTGATTACCACAAGCGTTTTGCATTCATCTTCACTTTTTTCTATGTCCGCCAGAACGAATATCCCCTCTATAACAGCCTCGAACTGGTACGGTATATTGCTGTTTGTCGCGGGGATATGGCTCAAAGACAGCTTGAGCAAATAGGGACCACATTGACTTTCAGCGCCATCACTGTAAAGACTGACCTCAGGCAAAAGATCCACATCCTCAAACTCAGGATAAGGCTCATATTGTTGCTCGCCAGATAGCTTCAACAAATCGACGTCCTGGCGCACCTTAAGTGACATCGCGCGATAGTGATAATGTTTTAGCTGTAGTGGAGAGCGGTTCATAGAGCTGCCACTTGAGAGGATTGGTTTATGTACTCCGGGTGATTAAAACGCTGCATCTCCCGAGCTTGTCGCCACGCGCGCCGGTTCAATTCCGCGGCCGTATCCAACAGCACCTTACTCTTAACAAGATTGTTACTGGCTTCGCTGAGATAGGCATGTTGATAATCTTTATCAACAACTAATGTCTTCTCATCCAAATGGCGCAGCACAACGTCAAAATCCAGATCAATTGCCTGACAAATCTGATAAATAGTTTTGATTGTAAGATTGGTATTGCCGGTCAGGATGCAACTGACCCGACTTGCCTTCCATCCAAGTTTTTCCGCCAATTGCGCCCGATTAAGGCCCGAACGATTTACTACGGATGCCAGCTTTATCGCAATATCCTGTGCTTTGGCTTCAAAAACCAGGTCATTATCAGCCCAGAGTTCTGAGGCCAGTTTGCTGAAGCTATTGTTTGATGTCATAAAGTTCCTATATCGGCTCTATTGGGTGTCGGCTTGAATAACCAAGGTTTCTGATTCCTCAGCGTCAATCAGCCGCTCCACTTCTTTGGCAAGAGCGGACTCCTCATACTTTTTCAACTTATCACGACGTTTTACGACAATCCCAGGCAGAAAGAGTATTTTTCCCTTAGCGTAATAGAACGGAATTCGGACACTTGCGTTACGTAAGCGCCAAACGGTGCGCTCTTTGCCTTTATAGTGAAACCTGAACAATTCATGGCATTGTTTTTTGTCATAGTGAACCTCAAGCGGATCACCTGTGTGCGCGACTTTTAACAATTTGGTCAACGCCGATAACGCAGAGCGCTGATCCTCCTTGGAAGACAGGCCTTCGATCTGCGCATAGATTTCGCAATGTTCAAAACTGCAATCCTTTGCGACAGAGAAAACTCGCCAACTTCTTGATTCCGGAAGTGCATCCTGCTCGCGCCCAGCCGTGACCTCTGTCAGTGTTATCTTTTTAAGATGGACAAGCATGTTAACTTTTAAGTTATCTCTCTGCAAGTTCCCGCATGGACACGTGGTGATGTTAGCGCAATGGCTCGTAATCAGGATAGACCACTGTGCCTGGAGCCGCTGGTGTCATCCTGGAGCCGTCTTTTATTGTTGAATGTGAACTGGTCAACAGTGGATGAAAGCGCTTACAGGATAAATTTAAGGTTTCGCCGAAGCTGGCGGTTGTCCAGCGCTAACCTGCTTCGGCGTGTGCACACACTGGAGAGCGGCAGTGGACTGGTTCCGGTCAGTATTGGACGTCCGGGAACGAACCCACGAGGTAGTGTGATGCTATACAGGTTTCTTCAACATAACCGAGCTAATCTTATCGACCGGTGCAGGGCCAAGGTTGCAAAGCGCCCTCAACGAGGCGCCACCAAGCCGCAATTGGAAAATGGCATCCCAATGTTCCTCGATCAGCTGATCGATACCCTGGTGATTGAGCAAGGCGATGCCCCGATGGATAGCAGAAAGATCTCTGGTCCGTCCGGTGGCGCGCCAGCGGTGTCGGAAATGGGACAATCGGCTGCTCTGCATGGGCGCGAGCTTCTCGATCTCGGTTTCTCCGTTGATCAGGTAGTTCACGACTACGGGGACCTTTGCCAGTCCATTACAGATCTGGCCTGTGAGCGGGATGCGCCATTTTCAGTCGATGAGTTCAGAACACTTAACAGTTGCCTGGATAACGCGATTGCGGACGCCGTTACCGAATTTACCTACCAGCGCGACACGGCTCGCGCGCTGAAATGAAAGAGCAGCTTGGCAACTTTTCACACGAGTTGCGCAACCTTCTGGGAACAGCAACGTTGGCCTTTACCGCGGCAAAGGAGGGAAATCATCCTTTAACCGGGGCGACGGGAAACGTTCTGGAGCGGAGTCTGACCGGTCTGAGCAAATTGATTGACCGGTCGCTTGCCGAGGTACGGCTGTGGGGCGTCGTAGCAAAACACCAACAGTTTTCACTGTCGAAATTCATCGAAGACATCAAACAGGTTACTGAACTTGACGCGAGCGCACGTGATTGCAGGCTGCTGGTTTCAGACGTAGACCCAGCTCTTGCCTTGAGTGCTGACCGCGATTTACTTTCTGCGGCGGTGGGGAATTTACTCCAGAACGCCTTTAAATTCACCCTTCCGAGCACTGAGGTAAGCTTGAACGCGTACGCGGACGGCGACCGTATCCTGATCGATGTGAGCGACCATTGCGGAGGTCTCGCCCCCGGCGGTACCGAAAAATTATTCTCACCGTTTTATCAACGCAATACGAATAAATCGGGGCTGGGGATGGGACTTTCTATTGCAAGATGCAG
>JBDNGQ010000283.1:0-4635 GCA_041689205.1 Pseudohongiellaceae bacterium
CATCTCGAGATGCTCCGTTAGTGAATGATGTAGAACGGAGTCGAGTTTCTTTGCTTTTGTGCCGGGAGTAGACCTACGATAAAAAATTAATTAGTTTCCCCCTCCGGTTTCCTTCCGAAATTACAGGCCTTAGCCAGCGCGTAATCTTCTTCGTTCATACAGCAAGCCAGGTAAAGTTCTGTCCAGCGGTCATCCCATGTGACCGAAAGGAGTTTTTGTACTCTCCACGCGGCCCTCACAATCGCCTCCGACCCAATACCGTATTTTCCCGCAAGCAAGTCAGCTTTCGATCCAGATTTCCCCTTGGAAAGGTCCTGATGGCGAAAGTAGTAATCAACCCAAATCGCGTAGTCCCGATCTGGCGCAAAAGGTGATCGTCCTCTTCTAGCTGGCCAGGGTGTCGTGCTCCCTTCGACAAATCGCATCACGCCTTCGGCAATGAACGCCAGCAGCTCCGGGGGTATCTGGTCACCGTGATTCACCAAGCCCACGAACTTGAGTAGTTTGATGTTCCGTGAGCTCTTGCTTTCGAGGATATCTTCGCCAGCCATGTTTGAATTCCAGATCGAATGGTGCACATTGCCCAAGGCCATGTTACACCGTCCCATACTGTCTTCACAAAGGGGCACCGAAAGGTTTTAGCTACACAGGAAGCTACACTGGCGAGCAATGGTAAATATATTATCTAATCAATACAGTCTCTTAACACTCGCGTTCAAATCCCCCCGCCTCCACCAATCTTCGTTAAAAAGGCCGCTTTTGCGGCCTTTTTACCTTCGACTTGACCTAAACGTATCCATCCTTTCAAGCCTCTCTTCCCCAGGCCGCTACTACG
Source organism: Pseudohongiellaceae bacterium (assembly GCA_041689205.1). GTDB lineage: Bacteria > Pseudomonadota > Gammaproteobacteria > Pseudomonadales > Pseudohongiellaceae > JAVVEG01. Next base: position 836 of record JBDNGQ010000283.1, read on the forward strand.
TAGGATTAACCGCTAACCCGCGTAAACGTCTTCATGCCCATAACGCAGAACAGAGCAAACACACATCGAAATTTCGTCCCTGGCAGATGGAAACCGCTTTGGCTTTCCGCTCCAAGGATAAAGCTGCGGCGTTTGAGAAGTACTGGGCATAAAAAGAACCGCAACTACCACGACCCGATCTGCGATTTTGCGCCGCTGCAGAAGAAGATTTTGCCTCCATGTACGATGCCGGACGGAGTGGAGCGGTAGTTTCGGCTAAGTTGAGCTCCCGATATTGCAGAATGAGAAGAGCTAAGACCGGATGGGAAGTCTATGAGCAGCAAGCCAATGGAGGCAATCTTCCGGCCAGCATTGATCCTGATGTCCGGCCGCGGACTCGGTTTCATTGCCGCGTTCGCGATACCGATGGTACTCGCGCGCGTTTTTACCCAGGAAGAATTCGGCACTTACAAGCAGCTCTTCCTGATCTACGGCACCCTCTTCGGTATCGCTCAGGTGGGGATGGCGGAGAGCCTCTACTACTTCCTGCCGGTCAAGGCTCGACGCGGCGGGGGCTATGTCATGAATACCCTGCTGATGATGGCCGCCATCGGCACGCTTTGTCTGGTCGGGATGTGGCTGGGTCAGGCGTATATAGCCCGCTTGCTGAACAACCCCGATCTGGTCGAATACATTCCTTACGTCGGTCTGTATCTGCTGTTCATGCTGCTCTCGGTAGTAATGGAGATCGTCATGACGGTGAAGAAGCAGCACAAGAGTGCCTCGTTCACCTATGCCTTTTCCGATCTGCTGCGGGCCATGTTGTATGTCGCCCCTGTGCTTATGTTTGCTGACTTGTTCTGGCTGATGCTTGGCGCCGTCGGTTTTGCCATCATGCGTTTCGGCGCCACGCTGGTCTATGTCGCAAGGGAATTTGGCCGCACGATGCGCCCCGATGGCCCGCTGATGCGCAAACACCTCGGCTATGCGATCCCCTTTGGACTGGCCGGACTGATCGAAGTGGCACAGGTCAATCTGCATATGTATGCGGTGTCCTACTACTTCGACGTCGCCACCTTTGCCATTTATGCCGTTGGCTGTCTGCAGGTTCCGTTGATCGACTTTTTATCTACGTCCACCTGCAACGTGATGATGGTGAACATGCGCGAGAAGGTCAGAGAAAAGGACCTGACTGCGGTACTCAACATCTGGCTGGACACCATACGCAAACTGGCACTGATCTTCTGTCCACTGGTATTCGGCTTGCTGATCATCGCGCACGAGTTGATCGTCATGCTGTTCACCAGCACCTACGAGGCCAGTGTTCCCATCTTCATGGTTTGGACCGTCAGCATGCTGTTCGCGGGTCTGCTGACAGACGGTGTGCTGCGTGTATTTGCCGAAACCCGCTTTCTGATCCTGCAGAACATCCTGCACCTGGCGCTTATCATCATCATGATTCACTTCTTCCTGACGACATTCGGGCTGATTGGCGCGGTACTTGTCACGCTGACTGCGACGGCACTGACGAAGATCTTCTCCTTGTGGAGAATCAAGCACATTCTCGGCGTTTCTACCGCACAGCTGCTACCTTGGAAAAGTCTGGGGAACGCGGTTGCCATCGCCGCCCTGGCAACGGTGCCGGCCCTGCTGGTCAAAGCCGTACTGGTAGCGCCGGGTCCGCTGGTCCTGCTGGCGACCGGCGCCACCTATACCCTCTCTTACTATTGCCTGCTGGTGTTCATGGGCCCGATGGATTCGCAGGAGAAGGACATGCTGATGCAGGCCGTCCATGCGCCAGTGCACTGGTTGCTGCGGAGCTGCGGCATAAAAAGGCCCGGTGAGCTTCCTCGTTAGGTTCACTCTCTTTCTGAATACACCGAAGTAGCCGGCTTCGATAATTATCTGGTCAAAACAGTAGACATTTCCGAGCTGCAGAGTCTGCTGGACGTCCATAAATAGAAAAGAAGTCAGTGTAAACCCGGATGCCATATTTTTCCGTGTTGGTTTATAAAAGCAGGCACTGATTCATGAATGCGGATACGGGTTTCTCTATGCAGACTGCAGCAACGCCGATAAACAAGCCCCCAATCGACAATCTATTAACAACGCATTCCAATACCAGGGTGTCTTGTAGTGCTCTTACAACGCAGATTGCCACCACGCTCGATGAGATAGAGCAGTGGGGGCATGCCTATCAGCATTTCCTCACTGCGCTGGGGCCCTACGGGATTTTCTATCAGCCAGGCTGGCTGCGCGGACTCTGGCCCGCTTACTCCCTGCATCCTTCAACGCTGTTCTTTATCAGCATCTGGCAGAACGAAGAGATGCTGGCGTTGGCCCCTTTTCAGCTATTGCAGAAGGGGCCGTTGCAGGGTTGGCGACGGCTTGTTTCGGTGTTGGGAACCCATCATCCTACGCTGGCTAATCCGCTGCCGGATATCCTGGTCGTTGATGAAAGCCTGCGCGGGACCTGTATGGAAACCCTTCTGGCAACCTTAGAGAGGGAAAGCGGACGCTGGGACCAACTGGAGCTCATTCATTTCCCCGCAGATTCGCCCGCCCTGGACTACCTGCGACGCGCCTTGCCACGTGCGAAGCTGGTGAACGACGACAACCAGGCGGGCCTTGTCGACCTGAGCGAAGGCTTCCAGGCCTACCGCGCCTCGCTGAGCCGCAAAATGCTCAAGGCCCTGCGCCGCTGCCACCGGCAGCTCGAAAGTGTCGGCAACTTCCGCTTCCACAGCAGCAATGGCGTGTCCTCTGAGCGCTGGAAGCTCATCCGCCAGATGCACGTTGACCGTCAGCAGCGATTGACTAACAAGGGTGGTCACAGTCGCTACTCAGTCTTTGGTAACGAGATCGAAGCCACTGCCATGGAAAACGCTTTCGGCTGGGCAGAGCAGACTGGTTGTGCACGGCACTACTGGCTTGATATCGACGATACGCCGGCAGCCTTCGTCCTCGGTCTTTTTCAGGGCAATACCTATTTCTATTATTTTATTAGCATGGACCAACGCGCCGAGCCTTTTTCCGGCGGCATACAGCTGCTGCTCCATCTTATAGAGGAAGAGGCCCGCCGCGGTATGACAACAATCGACATGATGTTCGGCATGAGCTTCAATAAAAGCCGCTTCGCCAATGTGCAGAAAGTGCTTTGTAATTGCTATATAAAAAACCGCCGAATGCTCTCGGTTGCAAGGAATGGCTGGGTCGATCTTGCAAAGGGTCTGAGAAGGTCAGCATCGCAGCCACGGCGGGCGGGTGGTGAGCCCTGATGCTGGAAGTCGTTACGGACTATCAGGAGCTCTTGCGGCTGGAAGAACCCTGGAACGAACTTATCGCCGAGCTTGGGGAAACCTCCCCATTTGAGAGTCACGCCTGGACTTGTGCCTGGTGGGAAGCTTTCGGTGCAGCAAACCAGCTCCATGTGCTTGTCTGGCGCAAGAACGACAAAATATGCGGCGTGGCCCCCCTGATGATCAGTCGAGAGCGGCGCATTGGGTTGTCGGTGCGCCGGCTCGGTACCCTGTACAATACCCATGTGCAGCGCACCAGCTTTCCGGTGCACGAAAAGCTGCGGGAAGAATTTCTCCGGCGCTTGTGGCAGCATGTCGTCAGCATAGCATCCACCTGGGATGTAGTGGAATTAAGCCCCTTCCACAGAGCTTCGCCTGTTCTTGCGCTTGTTGAAAATTCTTCAGCGCACAGCGGGCACTCTTGCACTTACTGGACGGAGGGTCAGTCTCCCTTTTTAGCCATCACCGGCAGTTGGGATGAGTATCTGAAGACACTGAGCAAAAACCGGCGCTCCAATTTCA
>JBDNGQ010000284.1:0-6133 GCA_041689205.1 Pseudohongiellaceae bacterium
CGCCAGCGAAAGCAGAGAATCTATTTAATTCACTGTCCGGAATTAGTTGACCACTACAGTTTCTATCTTCTAGGGCAGTGTGCGGCTCTTTAACGTGTCTTCCCCACGCCCGTGGGGGTGTTTCTCTTGTCGGCGTTGTGGGATATATCTGGAGTATGTCTTCCCCACGCCCGTGGGGGTGTTTCAGTATAAGAGCATGAAAAAGTATTTTATAACGAGTCTTCCCCACGCCCGTGGGGGTGTTTCTGGCGATATTCACGGCTTTTTCCCCAGTGATGCGTCTTCCCCACGCCCGTGGGGGTGTTTCTCTAGGCTCCCATCGTTTTGAGTGAGTTGCCTAGTCTTCCCCACGCCCGTGGGGGTGTTTCTACTCCACAAGTAACCACAAACTCCGACAATATGTCTTCCCCACGCCCGTGGGGGTGTTTCTGGCGGATAGGCTGTTACCGCTGGCGGAAGTAAGTCTTCCCCACGCCCGTGGGGGTGTTTCTGCGTATAAGTACGACAAGTTAAGCTACTTCCTGTCTTCCCCACGCCCGTGGGGGTGTTTCTGAGTCGCTTTCCGGGTGACAATCGACCGGATGGTCTTCCCCACGCCCGTGGGGGTGTTTCTACTGCTGCCCAAACTACGATTGATAAGCTATTGGCGTTAGCTTCCCTCAATACGAGTCGGTGATATCGTTGCTGTGCCAGCCGATGCAAGGTTTCGCACTGTATCACGCAAGCAAACCACCATGAGTCAGTCAAAGCTAAACCGGCTGTTACAACGAGGCTCGATCACGGAAGATGACGTTAAAAATTACAAAGCCAAGATGTTCTCCAGGGGTTTGGATAATCCCTATGTCGAATTGGTTAGTGGTTCCAATGGGCAGAGACACCGGCGCTATATCGAATTTGGTGAATTGCTGGATAACCCGGTTGCTGGCGAGTTTGATCAGTTTGGCGTTTCCAAAACCGCCACCGTCCATTGGTTTTAAACCCAGCGAACTCGATCGGTTTGGGCGTGATTAGCTAGGGTACATCGAAACAAGGCCAGGAAATATCAACATATTAGCTAAAACAAGGTTGTAAAATAGCATTTCGGGTCGTATTCTGGGCTTTTCTCGTCACCGAGCGCCACTATGCCCCAACTACTCAACCGTAAGGAACTAGCCTATTTAACCGATTGGGCGGCAAGGGCGGCACGGAAGCCCTTGATTATTCGGGGCGCGCGGCAGGTGGGTAAGTCCACCTTGGTGCGCCAGTTCGCGGATGCCGGCGAACTTTCGCTGCTTGTTATCAACTTCGAGCGCAACCCGCAGTTTCGCGAGGCGTTTACAAGTAATGACCCGGTGCAAATTCAAACGGTTTTGAAGCTGCTTACCGGAGAGCAGATTGTCCCCGGCAAAACTCTGTTGTTTCTGGATGAAATACAGGCCGCGCCCGAAGCGCTGGCGGCGCTGCGTTATTTTTATGAGGAAGCGCCGGATTTGCATGTGTTGGCCGCCGGTTCTTTGCTTGAGTTCGCGCTTGAAAATGCGCAATTTTCAATGCCGGTGGGCCGTGTTGAATATCTGCATCTGGGCCCCATGCAGTTCGAGGATTTTGCCGGGGCCATGGGACAAGAGGAACTGGTCCGTTACCTCCAACAACTGCCGCTGGAGGATATTCGCGCACACCGCTTCCCCAAACCCGTACACGAGAAGTGTCTTTCCCTGCTCAAACAATATTGGATCGTTGGAGGCCTGCCGGAAGCGGTGGCCGTTTATGCGCAATCCGGGGATTTTGCGGAAGTCAGGCGCGTGCAACACAGTATTGTGGCCACCTATCGCGATGACTTTAATAAATACAGCCAGGGCAGCTTAAAACACCGGGTACAGTTGGTGTTTGACCGCTTGCCAACGGTAGTCGGGCGTAAATTTAAGTATGCGCACATCAGCCGCGAGCATCGTGCGGTAGATTTAGATGCGGCATTGCAGCAATTATGTATGGCGCGGGTTGCCGCTAGAGTGATGCATTCATCCGCTAATGGCGTTCCCCTTGGGGCAGAGAGTAATCCCCGTGTCTTTAAAACACTTTATCTAGATATAGGCTTGATGTGTTCCGCGTTAAACCTCAATGTGCTGAATATCGGTAAAGAGGACATGAGCCTTGTGAACGATGGCGCGCTGGCCGAGCAGTTTATCGGGCAGCAGTTGTTGTACAGCGGTTCTTATTTCGATCCGCCCATACTTTATTATTGGGTGCGCGAGGCGAAGAGCGCTGCGGCGGAAGTGGATTACCTGCTGACCAGCGGTCACGACATCGTGCCGGTGGAAATCAAAGCAGGCACCACCGGCACACTGAAATCGTTGCATCAGTTTTTAGAAGAAAAAAAACGCCATTTCGCGTTGCGGTTTAATGCAGATACTCCCAGCGTATGGCACGACAAGCGAAAATTGACGAATGGTTCACCAATAGATTATGAGCTATTGTCGCTGCCGTTGTATCTGGTAGGTCAGGCGCAGCGTTTGATTGGCTCTTGTTTACACGAGAGATAGTTACCGATAGCCCAAAGTTGGCTATCCGAGATTGGTTGCGTACCAATACTTTTTGCTATTCAAAAATGTGATTATAAATCAAGTCTTGTAGACACTGCTGCGATGCCCCACTTTCACAACACAGACAATCAACTCTGAACTCCTGATTTCATAAATGATTCTGTAGACGCCCTGGCGTACTCGGTACTTTTCCTGCCCAGACAGCTTTTCACAGTCGGCAGGGCGCGGGTCGTGCTGGAGTGCGTCGATGCGCTGCAGAATTCGGGCGACATCCTGATTGGGTATGCTGCGAAGATCCCTCGCCACGGACTTTCTGAAAATCAGCTTATAACTTGCCATTGGCTTTGAGATCATTCAGCAAGCTTTCGTAGCTGACAGTTGGTTCTGCCACGCGTTGTTCAAAGGCGGCGAGATCTTCCTGATCCTCGGACAGCGCTGCACGTACCGCATCGTTCACAATTTCTGAAACCGAGCGATTTGAATGCGCAGCCTTTAGCCGCAACGCCGTGTGCAGCGCGGCATCGAAGTAGATGGTGGAGCGCTTGTGTTGTTCGTTCATGGGGTATGTCCATTTGCTGTCATGTCGACGTTGAAGGCTACCGCTTTAACATTATGACGTCAAGACGTCATAACTATGGTTCGCCAGAACGGGTGGATGTAATGGCAGTTTATGTTTCCGGCAGTTTTTTATAGGGCCCCGCATGAGTCGCGGTGGCAAGCGCCGTCAGGATAAGCTTTCTCCGACAACCATTCAGCACTATGATAGGGCCGCCATCGCGTCCCTCTATTGGAAATCTCACCTTTTGAACAGCGCAACGCCTGCCACCAGCAAATATACGCCAGCCACGGCAATGGCAGTCGTCGTCGCCAATATGATTGGCACTGGCGTTTTCACCAGCCTTGGGTATCAGATCATTGATATCAAATCCACTTTCGTATTGTTGATGCTGTGGCTGGTGGGTGGTATCGCAGCGCTTTGCGGCGCTCTTACCTATGCCGAGCTGGCCAGTCGCCTGCCTCGCTCAGGTGGCGAATACAATTTCCTGAGCCAGTTGTACCACCCTGCTCTGGGGTTCGTGTCCGGCTGGGTTTCTCTGACGGTGGGTTTTGCAGCGCCAACTGCGCTCGCCGCCATGACCTTCGCCGCCTATATGGACTCAGCGCTTGGCTCCCAGTTGGGTATCAACCGGGTTGTCGCAGCCGTGGTGCTGGTGGCGGCGGTTACCTTGGTGCACGGCCGCAATCACAAGGCCAGTGGTGGACTACAGAATTGGTTTACTGTTATCAAGGTGCTGTTGATCATTGGTTTTGTAGCTATTGTGGGTGGGGCAGTATCACAGCCACAAACCGTCAATCTGTTACCCACCAGTGGCGATGGCACGCTGTTGCTCAGCGGCGCCTTTGCCGTCTCTCTTATCTATGTGAACTATGCCTATGCTGGCTGGAATGCGGCCACTTATATCACTGGCGAGATTGAAAACCCGGTGCGTTCTGTGCCCACCGTACTAATTGGGGGTACCGCCATCGTTATTGTGTTGTATCTGGCACTCAATGCCTTATTTTTGTATGCTGTTCCGATGGCAGCTCTGGAAGGTAAACTCGAAATTGGTGTCATCGTCGCTCGGCATACCTTTGGTGCTACCGGCGCACTCATCATGGGCGGCATTCTTTCGTTACTTCTTATCTCGACAGTCAGTGCCATGTTATTGGCAGGACCGCGGGTGTTGCAGGTGATGGGCGAGGACTTCAGACTGTTCCGATTATTTGCAGTGAACAACAGTGGTGGCGTTCCCGCAACAGCCATTTACACACAAGGCGGGTTAGCGATACTTTTTATCCTTACTTCAACCTTCGAGTCTGTTCTGGTATTTGCCGGTTTTATACTTGGCCTGAGTTCACTGGCAACTGTGCTGAGCGTGTTTGTGCTGCGTTACCGCTCTGGTGCCGACATTCAGGCAGGTAACAGCAGTTATCGCACCTGGGCCTATCCGCTACCGCCCCTGATTTACAGCGCCATCATGCTATGGACTTTAACTTTCATCGCCGTTAACAGACCCCAGGAGGCGGCTGTTGCCGCTGCCATTATTGCGTTAGGATTCATTTGTTATATCGTCACAGAAAAACTGGCTGCCAGCGCATCGCACTGAACCATTTGGTCTGAGCGTGTGACCATCCTTGGCGACGGCTATGGTGTGCAGCACATCTATGGCAACGCGCGCTGTGCGAACTTATCAACCTGGCGAGTAGCACCCGATGTTGTGCTGATCAACCATAAAGTCGTTTATAGACTTGAACCACGTATTGCATTTCCTCTGGCTTGGCCATGCTGATGCGCGCCCAATTATTGAATGGGGGAAATGCACGCCCAATCAAAATACCCGCCTCGCGCATCGCTGCACTGACCTCAGCAATATCACGACCGGTTTCTATAAACGTGAAATTTGCGTGCGATTTCACATAGCGAATTCCCATCTCATCACACATGGCGTTCATAATGTCCAAGGACTTGCGGTTCTGCTGCAAGGTATAGCGTTGAAACTCAGTATCCTGATAGCTGGCATAGGCTGCTTTCATACCGGCAATATTAAGCTGGCCTGTCATCTTGTTATTGATCTCAGTAATCAAATCTGGATGCGCATAGGCAAACCCGATTCGCAGAGCCGCCAGGCCATGAATTTTTGAGGCCGTCCGCGAGATGATAATGTTATTGTGGCCATCACGAATCAGATCCATCATTGATCCGTATGCGGGGTCATCAACAAACTCGTGATAAGCCTCATCGATATAGACCAGACGGTCGCGTGACACCTCCAGTACGAAATCACGCAGCGCATTTTTCTCAATCAGACCAGGAATGGGATTATTGGGATTACATAAATAAACCATGCTGGTATCAGGGCGGATGGCTCGGTACATCGCATCCAGGTCGGTCTCCAGATTGTTGTTGACTGGCACGCGGATAAGCTCTGTGCCCATGTCCTCAACATACTCTAACAAACCACCGAAAGTGGGGTCTGGACAAATCACCGACCCTTGCTTGAGACTGGCTATCAATCCGCCAACCCGCAATATCTCTCCTGACCCGGATCCAATGGCAACAGATTCGTGCGCATCGTTCATAAATCGACACGGCAGGAGAGGGTGTAGCTGTATATGCGGATGGTAATGTCACTGTGGAAAGCCTGTTGGCGTTCGCCGCAAGTTGCAAGTGTTTTTTAATCGACGAGGTGTTGCTGCGCTGAGCAATTGGGCTTCTTGAGCTATTTTAAGTGGCGCTGAGGGTCTTGGCGCCCATGCAGTACACGAACGATTTCAACCTGGTTGGCGGTGACTCGATAAAATAAGGTATGACTTTGAATAGCCAGGCTTCTGGTGTTGGGCAGAAGATCCGGACGTTCAATGCCCATTAAGGGTTGCTCGGACAGCGACCAAAATTGATCTTTGATGGTTGCCAAATAGTTATCAGATTGAGCTTTCCCCCACTGACGTAGTCCGTATTGGTAAATGTCCTTAAGGTCATTTTTGGCGGCAGGCGCAATGGCTAGCTGGAGAGCTGGCATATGGCTTAACCCTTAATGTCGTCAAACAACGAATCCAGAGCAGCTTTTGATTCA
>JBDNGQ010000285.1:0-6035 GCA_041689205.1 Pseudohongiellaceae bacterium
AATTCCAACAATATTGCTCACGTTGACCCGCCGTCCAATAACAGGTTAATTAAGCCTTATGGCAAGGATTTATAATCGGTCGCATCAGTACCCATGAACTTTAGTTTCCTTTCCAAAACTGGAGAAAAGTCAAATGAATGCAACTAGTGCTTGCCACGACCACGACCGTGAGCACCACCACGCCGTGGGGAGTGAACTGAAAGACCCGGTATGCGGAATGACTGTTACCGCTGCATCAGAACACCGGGCAGCACACGAAGGCGTCGAATACTTTTTCTGCAGTTCCTCTTGCGTTCACAAATTTCAAGCTGATCCGGACAAGTACCTCAACCCAGGTGCAACCGAGCCTGGTGCCGAGGATGTGAGTGCCTGGTATATCTGCCCCATGCATCCCGAAGTGCGGCAGCGTGGTCCGGGTGTTTGTCCGAAATGCGGTATGGCACTGGAACCAGAGATGGTCTCTCTGGATGAAGAGGAGAATCCCGAACTTGTGGATTTCAGTCGCCGCTTCTGGTGGACCCTGCCGTTTTCAGTTCTTGTTCTGGTTTTGGCAATGTTCGGGCATGGCAGAAACTGGGCCCTCATGGAATGGCAGAACTGGATCGAGATGGTACTGGCCGCGCCCGTTGTGCTGTGGGCTGGCTTTCCTTTCTTTCAACGCGGTCTGCAGTCAATCGTCACCCGCAATCCGAATATGTGGACCTTGATCGGTCTGGGTACGGGAGCGGCTTTTCTCTATAGCGTTGTCGCCACGTTCGCGCCAGGCATATTTCCGCAAAGCTTTGCGATGGATGGGAAAGTATCGGTCTATTTCGAGGCGGCAGCAGTAATTGTGTCTCTTACCTTGCTGGGTCAATTATTAGAACTGAAGGCGCGTAGCCAGACCTCTGCTGCGATAAGAGCGCTATTGAAGCTGGCGCCGAAGACCGCACGTCGTATCTCGGCAAATGGCGAGGAGAGTGATATTCCTATCGAACAGATTGTGGTCAACGATCGGCTCAGAGTGCGCCCAGGCGAAAAAATTCCTGTCGATGGTGTTGTCGATGAAGGCGGCAGTTCGGTGGATGAATCGATGCTGACCGGTGAACCGCTACCGGTTCGGAAAGGACCGGGAGATAGTGTAATAGGCGCCACTTTGAACACCAGCGGCGGCCTCATCATCAGGGCTCAGCATGTCGGCAGCGAATCGACACTCTCGCAGATCGTGCAACTGGTATCTCAGGCCCAGCGTTCTCGCGCGCCCTTGCAACGTCTGGCCGATAAGGTGGCTGGCTATTTCGTTGTGACCGTTGTTCTGATTGCTCTCTTGACGTTTGTCGTATGGGGCGTGTGGGGGCCCGAACCCAGTTGGGTTTATGGACTTATCAATAGCGTAGCCGTGCTGATTATTGCCTGCCCGTGTGCACTGGGTCTCGCGACTCCCATGTCCATCATGGTTGCCACCGGTAACGCAGCAAGCATGGGCATTCTGTTCCGCGATGCGGCGGCAATCGAACAACTGCGTCTGATCGACACGCTGGTCGTAGACAAGACAGGGACGCTCACAGAAGGAAAGCCTACGCTGGAAAAAGTAGTACCCATGCCAGACTTCAGCGAGGAAGAGGTGTTGATTCTGGCGGCAAGTCTCGATCAGGGGAGTGAGCACCCACTGGCAAAGGCCATTGTGCATGCAGCAACTGATAGGAAACTTGCACTGGTCGCTGTCGAAGACTTTGAGTCCGCTTCGGGAATTGGAGTTTCTGGCAAACTGAAGGGAAAAAATCTGGCGATGGGAAATACTGCGTTGATGCAAAAATTATCCATCGATGTGAGCCCCATAGAAGCACAAGCGGATACCTTGCGGAAAACAGGAGCGAGCGTGGTATTTCTCGCCGTGGATAAGGGTTTGGCTGGCATCCTGGCAATCGCCGATCCCATCAAGGTATCTACAGCTGCAGCACTTAAGGATCTGACAGACAGTGGCTTGAGAATTATCATGGCTACTGGCGATGGTGAATTAACTGCACGCCATGTTGCAGAACAGCTGGGCATCGCAGAAGTACATGCGGAAGTGACTCCGGCACTCAAGCTGGAATTGATTGCGGAATTGCAGGCAAAGGGTCACCAGGTCGCGATGGCCGGAGACGGCATCAATGATGCGCCTGCCCTGGCGATGGCCATGGTAGGTATTGCGATGGGAACCGGTACTGACGTTGCCATGAGTAGTGCCCAGATCACCCTGGTAAAGGGTGACCTGCGCGGTATTGCACAGGCGCGACGCATATCAGAGCAAACCGTTCGCAACATGCACCAGAATCTGGGATTTGCATTCTTATACAACAGCCTGGGTGTGCCGATTGCCGCGGGAATCTTATTTCCGTTTTTTGGCTTGTTGTTGTCGCCAATGCTTGCTGCACTGGCGATGAGTTTAAGCTCCGTATCGGTTGTTGGTAATGCACTGCGGCTTCGTTCACGAAAGAGTGATTGATCGTCAGTTCCGAATACTCTGTGGTTCGGCTTTAAATCACTGACCGCAATCGCCGCCGAACTCATTACCACCGCCGCAATAGGTGTGATGTTGTAGCTGGATGTGGATGCCGTCCGGATCAGAAAAATAAACCTCCGGTGTACCGCCCGGCGCGCCACCACGTTCAGGCATCCGCCTGCTGACCCAGTGCTGCAAGGGAGCAGAGGGTTGGCCTTCCACACGAGGCGTTAAACCGTAAGCAGTTAAACGTTGCAGCACAGACTCCTCAGTGAAATCTTCGATGTTGAGGCTGGCGTGATCTATACGCCCAGCCTGTGCCGGTGTGCCTGGCTGGGTGCCACCCACAAACATCAGGAACTGATTGCCATCACCCACACCCAACACCGGGAAAGTGCCTTGAAACACCTGATTTTCAATGCCAAATAAATTGCGGTAGAAATCGTTGCTGAGTTCAAAGTTGGCAACATAGGTGGTCATGTGATTGATCTCGCGCAGGCGGATCAAACCCGGCGCCGGAGCTGGCTCCGGGTTGCAGTTATCGTCGCCGCTACCGCATGCGTTAAGGTCGGACAGCTGGAACACAACACCGTCTCTGTCAGCTACAAAAAGTGCATGGTTGTCTGCCAGCATGGTATCGTCGTCTCCCGGCAGGCGCTCCAGCCAGCTGTGCATGGCGCGATCCATCATTGAAGCCGGGGCGCCCATGCTGTCAACCGTTCGCTCAATGCCTTGCTCAGCCAACTTGTCCTGCAGCCTGTAACTATCCATGTCGGCCACACTTAGTCCGAAATGACTGATGTGAGGCTGCTCGCCTTCACGGGTTGGCGCCAGAGTGAAATACTGCGAGCCATCGCCTAACTGGAGCGCTACCTTGTCGCCCACACGCGATATCACGGCGGATCCGAACAAGCCCTGATAAAACTCAAGTGAGCGTTCTACGTCGCTGACACGCAGACCAAAATTATGATATCCGAGCACCGGAATGGGGGCTGCTGAATTTTGTTGTGCAACGCCAGACATCGCAAAAGGCATTAACACAAGCGCCACCATCAGGCTGTACCGTGAAGCCAATCGCGAGCCATTCTTTATATTCGTGGTGACACTTGTATAGTCGGTAGGTGCAATCATTGCTGCTCTCCGCACTCATGTTTTTTAGACTGTTGATGGATGTACTAACAGGCTGGCGCCTTACAGGAAGGTTAATACGAGAGCACTGAAGATTCCACCTCTGATTGCCAATGGGGGGCTTGATCGCCTCTGCTCTATTTTTATCCGCGGTGGTTCCGGAGGTCCCGGGTCGGCGAAACCCACAGCAGCGATTGCTGCACCCAGCCCTCTGAACTGCGCGTTCTGTGTGGGGTCGCGTAACAGGCTCATGCCGTCATTCCAGGCCTGTTCCATTTAATGAAGAATGCACTATTACATGCTTGACTTGACACAGACAGGCTTCTCAATTGCAAAAATTTCTGTAAACTTTCACAAAATGAAAGTATCTGGAAATAATTGGATCTGAAGATGATGCAAACATTAACCGAAATTCTGGTAAAGCACGGCATGACGCGACCCTTGCTAAGCGATGCCCAACTGGCACGTGTGATCGAGGGCAGTTCTCAGCGTCGCTACAACCTGGTGAACCGTGCCCTCAAGGCAGGTGAACTGCACCGCCTGCGGCGCGGTCTGTATTTACTGGCCAGGCCCTATCGCGCTTATGACTGTCATCCATTTGCAGTGGCGCAGCGAGTGGTTCCCGGTAGTTACATTTCATTGGAAACGGCGCTGGCGCACCACGGCTGGATACCCGAAGCAGTGCATGCAACCGCCAGTATCGTGCCGGGGACTAAATCGAATGACTTAGAGGATAGCCACTTCGGTCGCTTGACCTTCCATCCTTTGGCGACGCAAGAGGGGCATTTTCTTGAACTGGTTGGCCGTACCACCATCAATTACCAGACCATGCTGATAGCCGAGCCCGTGCGTGCATTGCTGGACCTTGTGTGTCTTCGCAAGCAGGAGTGGCAGGGGATGGCATGGCTGGAACAAGGAATGCGGATCGAACTGGACTTGTTGCGCTCGGTATCTGGTGCTCAGCTGGGCACGTTGAAGCTGGTGTACAAACAAAAGCGGGTGCAGGACTTTATCCGCAATATGGAAAAAGAGCTGGAAATGGAGTCAGATGCCTGTAGAGCGAAAAAGTCTTGAGCTTTGGAGTGCGCGCTTCTTTTCTCAAAAAGTGTCGCAGTTGAGAGTGTAGCCCCTGTGCTTGCGCCTGAGTCTGGTTTGGTATCTGCCGTGAATTGATCTGCCCAAAAGCAGTTTGTTTTTTGCCTGGAAGCCGCTTAAGCTTGCGCCAGCTGCTGAGTCTGCAGAACCCATAACAAGAAATCGATCGAGGAGGAGCGCATGAGATTGTTACAGTCACCTGCAAGCAAACTATCCAAGTCAGTAATCACTGCAACTGTACGGCGTGTGTTGTGCCTGGCAGGCCTGCTCTCGCTGGCACTGCCCGCTGTGACACTGCATTCTCAGCCACTAAACTCTCAGCCATTACACTCTGCAAGCCACGCAAATGACGCCGTTGCCGTAGCGCAGGTTACCGGTCCTGTGCCGGTTACTGCCCAGTCTCATCCCTTTGGCGCTGCTGACCAGACTTTGCAGCCACAAAGGTTGGCGGAACTGGGATATATTGAAGAAGAGTTTTTTATCAGCGGCCTGGCCAATGTTTATGATTGGCCCGAGCGCGGCCGGCTGGAAGTTCGCACAGCCGATGTCCCCTACACAACACGCCTGTTGATTCGACGCCCGGTAGACGCAACCCGCTTCAGTGGCAATATTGTGGTGGAAATGCTTAACCCCTCCAACCTGTTTGACCTCAATATCGGTTGGGCCATGTCCCATACGCAGATGTTGCGAAACGGTGATGCCTGGGTAGGTATAACGGCCAAGCCAATTGCCGTGAACACGTTGCAACAATTCGATGCCGAGCGTTACGCCGCTTTATCCTGGGCAAACCCGCTGGCTGCCACCGACCCACTGAACTGTGAGGTTAGCGGTGATACCACGCAAGCCACCGAGAACGGACTGATATGGGATATTCACACGCAAGTTGCGGCCTGGCTGCGCAGCGCCGACAGCACCAACCCGTTTCGCTACAACACAGCGGCGAGCGTCGCAGAGATGCTCTACGCCTGGGGTTATTCGCAAACCGGTAGCTTCCTTTACACCTATATCAACGCCATTCATCCGGAAGTCATCAAGGCAAGGGGCGAGTCCCTGTTTGACGGCTATCTGGTTGCCGTGTCCGGCGGCCCCTCGTCAATCAATCAATGCGCACCCAGAATAGCCAGGGATGATCCCCGTCGGCCCATTGAAAATGCCGGTGTACCTGTCATTCATATCATGAGCCAGTCTGACTATCTGGCGGGTATTGGCAGCAGGCAAGCGGACAGTGATGCCCCGGACCATCAATTCCGGCGTTATGAGATAGCTGGCTCCGGCCATGCGTCACCCGATGAACTTTACTGGGGGCCAAAGCCAGAGGATCTGCTGAAAGCCGGCCGTGCAGTGCCAC
>JBDNGQ010000286.1:0-3584 GCA_041689205.1 Pseudohongiellaceae bacterium
CAGACCTCCGCTGCATCAATTCGCCGACAGCGCAAAATTCGTGCTGGCCAGAAGGGTTGCCAATTCTCCTGCTGAACGCAATGAAGCGCGTTGGACGCAAGGCTGGAATAAGCGTATTGATACTTATATTAGCGCATCTGCGACTGTCAGATAGCTGAGTAGAATTGAACCCTGACTGTTTAGCGGGTAATCTTGTCAGCTTTTGAAGAGAACGCCTGTCACCACCTCCTGCGGCGCTTCAAGCCCACATATCAAGGGCTCCCACTGCGATTTATAGTTGAAGTCTACCATTTAAGTCCGTTGTTAAGATCGACAAGGAAACTGCCCTTAAGTATGAGTTACGAACGCGCAAATATCCGGGAAATGACTGGTTATGCATCCGGCGAACAGCCTGAACAACCAGACATCATAAAACTTAATACCAATGAGAATCCGTATCCAGCCACTGCCGCCGTAGCTGAAGCATTGCGTAATTGCCGTGTGGAGGATCTTCGACGTTATCCCTCACCGCTGGCCGATCGCTTTAGGAGGACAGCTGCTGAGTATCATAAACTTGAAATCGACAACATCATCCCGACCAATGGCGGTGATGAATTGCTGCGTCTGGTGATCACTACCTTTGCCAATGCCGGCGATACTCTGGCCATTGCAGAGCCCAGCTACTCTCTGTACCCGGTGCTGGCTGATATTCAGGGCTGCAAAACCGCTCGCATTATGCTGGGAGAGGACTGGTCAAACCCCGAAGATTTCGCTGACCAGGCCAACCGCGCTGGCGCCAGGATAGCGTTCGTGGTCAATCCTCATGCGCCTTCTGGTCACCTGAACAGCAGCGCTGAGCTCAGCCGAATTGCAGAAAACTTCTCTGGCGTTCTGGTTATTGACGAGGCCTATGTAGACTTCATAGACCCTGAACTGCGCTACGACGCTGTTGAACTGACCCGTAAATTTGACAATGTTCTGGTACTGCGCACGATGAGCAAAGGCTACTCTTTAGCAGGATTGCGATTTGCCTACGGCATTGGCGCCCAATCATTGCTGGCGCCCATGTTGTACAAAACCCGCGACAGCTACAATACTGACTATATCTCACAGACGCTTGCCACTGCCGCTCTGCAGGATCGTGCAGCCGCTGCACTGAACTGGAAGAAAGTACGCGCTGAACGGCTGCGCCTGCACAGGGCATTATCTGAAATGGGTTTCTATTGCGGAAGCAGTCAGAGTAATTTCATCCTGGCTCAGATTCCACAGCATGCTGATGCGTTGGCTGGCGCTGAACGGCATGCACTGAGTCTTTATCAACAACTTAAGAGCAAAGGCATTCTGATACGTTACTTTGATCAGCCCAGGTTGAGGGACAAATTGCGTATCACTGTCGGCACCCCTGATCAGAATACGCAACTGCTGCTTGCGCTGCGACAGCTATTGCAAACGAGTACAGATTGATGTGAGCGCGTGATGAGTGATGATCTGTTTGATGAACATAACATGCCGACAGATACAGCCGATGAGCAACGCAGCGGCAGGCGGCACTACTGCCCGAATTGCCGCAAACCTCTGCGCCGGATAAACGGGCGTAAAGGACCATTCTGGGGTTGCACAGGCTTTCCAGAATGCACTACCAGTTTGTTTGATAAAGACGGCAAACCGTCAGAGGAGCCCGATGAACGCTACCGGTGTCCCGTCTGCACCCGCAGCATGGGTAAAGCAACTAACGCAAAGGGCGATTATTGGTACTGCACTGGCTACAATCGAGGCTGCAAGGTCGTACTGGCAGATATTGACGGGGTACCTGCTGCCGCTTGGCGCTGCAAGGTGTGCGGACATCTTCTTAAAAAACGCCGTGGTAAAAATGGCGATTTCTGGGGCTGTACTCAGTACCCGGATTGTCGACAAACCTATCCTGATGTTGAGGGCAAGCCTGAGTTTTAATAACAGCCCCGTTTTTACATCAGACTGAAATTTAACAGCCAGCAACACAGGAAGTAGGAATGCGCCGATTCAAAATCAAAAAAATGACACGCGCTACGGTTGCAGGCGTTCTGATAGCGATAGGTTCTCTGTATGCCTTGTCCAAATCCTATGCTATTCCTGTCTCAACGCTGGTCAACTATCTGATCGGCAGCGTCATTCTGGTGCTGGTGATCATGCTGGCCTCGGTGGCTGTAGTCTTTATTATTAAGTTTCTGGCGCGTCTGCTGAAAAAATTTACTGATAATACTGATTAGCACAACATTTCAGTCTGAGTTTAACACTCTGCTGTCAAAGCGGCAGAATGCGGGACAGGATTAATGCATCTTCCCGGTTTGTGCTTCCTGGCTGCGCCGGGTAATAATTTTTTCGTTCGCCAATCTGCACAAATCCCATCGATAAATACAAGGTTTTAGCCTCCTTGTTAGACGGACGCACCTCAAGAAAACAGACTGCGGCTCCTTTTTTTTGCGCCTGCTGCAGCACGTGTCGCAACATTCTGCGTCCATAACCGAAGCGCCGGAAATCGGGATGCACACACAGGGTCAGCACATGGCCTTCGCCGACCCCAACTGACAGCACCCCATGCGCAACGATTCGATCCCGCGTTGCCAGCACCCAGCACTCATATCCTGAGCGCAGACAATCCAGAAATATACGTTTTGACCAGGGTATCTGGTAGGAAAGGTTTTCATTCTCAACCACAAGGTCAAGATCGCTGGCTCGCATTGGGCGGCATGCAATGGAGTTGGTATTGCGGGGTTGGTCAAACAAACTAGTACTCATCTTTTGGTGGTCTGACAGAATCATCTTGTGCATCAGCGGATAAATCGGTTGTCAGCGATACTGCATTTTTCAGGCGTTTAATTTGCGTTTTTAGTACCTGTAATTGCTGCCATACTGGCTTCTTCACCGAGTCATCAGCCTGCATGATATGCAAGCCCCGGGTACGCAGAACCTGAGTGGCAAACTGCGGATGCTTGAATAATCCCTGCGTATCAGTCGGAGTAAAATCAGCAGGAAATAAATAATGTGGCCAATGCTCACTGAAGATCAACAGGAAAGGAGCAGGACGCTC
Organism: Pseudohongiellaceae bacterium; assembly: GCA_041689205.1. Taxonomy (GTDB): domain Bacteria; phylum Pseudomonadota; class Gammaproteobacteria; order Pseudomonadales; family Pseudohongiellaceae; genus JAVVEG01. Next base: position 3,047 of record JBDNGQ010000286.1, read on the forward strand.
ATTTAACTGACGAGCCAGAAATGCGTGCAGGGTCTGGCGGGCGCTGTCAATACCCTGATTCAGCAGTTCATTTGCAGGTTGATTACTGTGCGTGGGCTGAGGCTGAGCGTCGTGTAAGGGCCAGTGAAAATGGATCACTGGCGTACTGCCTGGCCGCACCTGCACGGATAAAGCTTCCAGAATACGCATCAGCAGACTGCGAATTGGTGCCTGCAATCTGCCGCGGCTTTGATACGGAATTTCACAGATTACCGCCAGACTGTCACTGACAGCGAGATACGCGAATGCGAACTGCAGCGGGTTTGCGGAGCCTGCTTCCGGATCAGACTCTGCGGTGGGCGCGGCAGTTGTCTGGATCTTTTGCCGGGGTATTTCCTGCTGGAGCGCTTCAGTTAATCGAGCCTGCCCGGTCTGTTTGCTCTCAGTCACCAGGCTGGCTTTAAGCTGCTCCCTGGCATCAGCGGCAAGGCTGATTTCAAGCTCATGGCTGTTGTTTCGCTCATGGCTGTTGTTTCGCTCATGGCTGTTGTTTCGCTCA
>JBDNGQ010000287.1:0-2499 GCA_041689205.1 Pseudohongiellaceae bacterium
GAGAATCCGGAGAAGAGTTTTAATCCTTTCTTATGCCAGAACTGTTCAAGAAATTGCGTTGGATTCATTTGTTTGCTCCGCTTGCCTCTTATCCGATCAAGGCAAAAAGAATAATGGCATGTTTCATCCGGGGTTACAGCCGCTGGTCCGCTGAATGGCTGATAGAACAGGCATTTGCTGTTTAATTCTTAGCCTTGCCGCCACTTTAAGGTTCATTTAAGGATTCAGTTTCATAATACTGACCGTTAACTGTAAGTTCCTTGATTTGCACAAGACTCTCCACCGGGGCAATCGATCAATGACAGAGAAACTCAACAGCGAACTCTATGACCCGCCTGAGGATCAACAGGTTAAGCAGGCAGATGCGCGAGCTCTTAAAGGCTTTACCGGTTTAAAGCGAATCCTGTTGGCAACGGGGCACTCCCTCGCCGGACTGAAAGCAGCGTTCATGAATGAGGCGGCGTTTCGACAACTACTCCTGTTATCGGTATTTCTGATACCGCTGGCCTTTACTCTGGATGTTTCACGCGTAGAGCGTGCGCTGCTTGCCGGGGTGGTGGTGCTCGCACTGATTATCGAACTGCTCAATTCAGCCATTGAATCTACTGTCGATCGGATTTCCTTTGAACTTCATCCGCTCTCCAAACAGGCTAAGGATATGGGCAGTGCGGCTCAGCTCCTGACGCTCGGTTTGATTCTTTTAACCTGGACAATCATTCTTTTTTAAGCACTTTTGAAACGATATGGATTTCAAACCCTAATAATTTGTCCTTAGAGCCACCGTATGAGCCTCAGCAAAAGTATCAATGCCCGCTTATCGCCACAAGTGATCAGCCACCTTGGCTTCATCATCGCCTGCACGCTGGCTTTTATTATACTTTTTGCAGTGCTGCGGCTTGCACTGATGTTATTCAATCAAGGTTTGATGGGCACCATCCCGCTCGCGTCGTTTATCGAAGCGTTTGTGAACGGCGTCCGTTTTGATTTGCGGGTCGTCGCGTTTATTCTTCTGCCACTGATACTGGCCATCGTGAGTATGCGGGCGATGCACGCGCGATCGCTGATGCGCTACTGGCTTACCGCCTGCGCCAGTATTGCCGCGCTGCTGGGAATAATCGAACTGAATTTTTATCAGGAATTTCACCAGCGCCTGAATGGACTGGTTTTTCAATATTTTCAGGAAGACCCGGCAACCGTGCTGAGCATGCTCTGGTATGGATTTCCCGTGCTGCGTCTGCTGGGCGCCTGGACTGCTGTCAGCTTATTGCTGTTTGGCCTGTTCAGACTGCTGGAAAGACTAACGTTCAAGGCGCCAGATAGCACTCTCACACCGCCAATCTTGCTACGCACAACAACGCTGCTGGTCTGCCTGCTTATTCTCGTTGCTGTCGGCCGTGGCACATTGCGTCAAGGAGCGCCGCTGCGCTGGGGAGATGCTTACACCACGGAATTCATGTTTACCAATCATCTGGGCCTTAACCCTGCGCTAACGCTTTTTGACGCTGCCAGACATCGCTTTTCGGATCATCGGGATAATGCATGGACGGCGGTGATGCCGGCTGAAGAAGCGCTGACCATTACCAGAGACCTGTTACTGAGCAGCAACGAGCAGCTTGTCGACAGCGAGCTGGCTCCCGTGCGCAGGGACTATCTGCCTGACCCTGATAACACGCTGCCCATACGCAATGTGGTACTCATTCTCATGGAAAGCTTTGCTGGTCGATATGTCGGCGCGCTGGGCAGTCAGGACAAGATAACGCCGGAGTTCGATCGGCTTGCAGAACAAGGACTGCTGTTCACCCGCTTCTTCGGCAATGGAACCCATACCCATCAAGGCATGTTCGCCAGCATGGCCTGCTTCCCGAACCTGCCTGGTTTTGAATATCTGATGCAAAGTCCCGAGGGGGCGCAGCGCTTTTCGGGTCTGCCGCAATTACTCGGCAACCGGGACTTTAACGATGTTTATGTCTATAACGGGGATTTTGCCTGGGACAACCAGATGGGCTTTTTCGGCAATCAGGGTATGACTCGCTTTGTTGGCCGCAATGACTATGTAGATCCGGTGGTTTCAGACCCGACCTGGGGTGTCTCCGATCAGGACATGTTTGACCGCGCCATCACTGAACTGGGTCAGTTGGGCAACACAACTCCCTGGTATGCGCTGCTTCAAACGCTGTCTAACCATACCCCATACGCCCTGCCCGAACAGCTTCCGGTTGAACCGGTTACCGGACAGGGTTCACTGGATGAACATCTGACCGCGATGCGTTATGCGGATTGGGCGCTGGGTCGATTTTTTGAGCAGGCCCGCACGCTTCCTTCCTATGACGAAACACTTTTTGTGATCGTTGGTGATCATGGTTTTGGTGCCCCTGAGCAGCTTACGGAAATAGATCTTCTGCGCTTTCATGTCCCGTTGTTGCTGATAGCACCGGGGGTAACCGAGAAGTTTGGTCATCGGCGTGATCTTGTTGGCACCCAGGTGGATCTGGTGCCAAC
>JBDNGQ010000288.1:0-11412 GCA_041689205.1 Pseudohongiellaceae bacterium
ACGCCCGCCCGAAGGGGCCTTCAGCCGATCCCGCTGGCTGCGTTGCCCTTGCTTGACAGGCGGACGCATGCCAGCGCAAGTGCGCCTTGCCAGCGAAATCGGCTGAAGGCCAGAGTGACCATAGAGTTATTCAGAGGCTCCTTAGGAATGACGAGATGACAAAACGAATATCCAGCACGCCCAGCGAATCGGAACAGCTTAAAGATCTTGATAGCTGGCTAATCTTCCCTTTTCTATTGATCGTCTTTGGGTTGGCGTGGTCTCTTTTCGCACTCTTTATACTAGGGACAGATTGGGTAGAGGCAACATTTGGCGAACTTAGTGGAAGTCACCCGCTGTTTATTCTAGCCGTGTACGCGCCAGCGATCGCCGCGCTTTTAATAGTCGGCAGTAATGCCGGGGCTGCGGGAGAGGTCGTCGCAAATGAAGAAATCGCTCTCTTTGATGGAAATAAAGTTGGGCTGAATTTTGGCGTTGGGGTGCTGCCAATTGGCCGTTTGGCAATGCATGAGCGCAAAATTTATTTTGAGTATGGCGGCGCATTCATCAAAAACGGTCTGGAGATTTCACCCGTTCACCTGCCGTTAAAATCAGGCGTTGCCATTAGTCTGGATAGAGTAGCTGAGCAGGCTCAGGAGATTCTGGACGGCACGGCCGATGACATGCTGCAAGAGCTTCTGGCCTTAAATGGCTCGTCAGCAGGCGCACGAACTAAAGCCCTGATTGGGCTGGACAGCACTCGTCAAAACATTGTTCATGGTATGCATGACCTGGCCTACGGCTATGAGCCTTGGATTGTGAAGTTTTCAAATGCTCAAGATGGCGCCGATGGGGGTGCCATAGAATATGTGTATGCCTTAATGGCGAAGGAGGCAGGTATAACCGTGCCTGATGTGCACCTGTTTCCTGCGGCGCATGGCGCAGGATATTTTACGATCAAGCGTTTTGACAGGGACGGGCAAAAACGCTTCCACATGTATACTGCTTGCGGCATTCTGCATTCAGATTTCCGTACTCCTTCCCTTGACTATGAAGACTTGATTGCGCTGACCAGCCAACTGACACGGGACATACGGGAAGTGGAAAAAATGTACCGCCTTGCGGTGTTTAATGTGCTGGTACATAACCGTGATGACCACGCTAAAAACTTCAGCTTCCTGATGAATTCTGAAGGGCAATGGACAGTATCGCCCGCCTACGCCCCGACCTTCTCATCAGGACCAAGGGGTGAGCAAAGCACCATGGTCATGGGGGAAGGTCAAATCCTGGTGTTGAGCATTTACTAAAACTGGGGGAGGCTGCAAAACTTGCCAAGCCCCGGTTCAATCAAATTATTGAGCAAACACAAACAGCGCTTAGCCTGTGGCCAGCGCTTGCGAAAGAGTATGGCGTTAGCGCTGCAAAAAACAGGCTGGTTACAGACTTCATGAAGTCGCATGCGGTCTTGTCGAGAAATAGTGGTCGGTAATAGGTAATAGTGGTTTTTCTCGATTCGAGTAGTTACCTTTTCCAAGGCAAATTTTCCTGGTGCAGCGCAAGAAAACTAAAGTCGCGGTGCCAACCTTGGCAAGAATTCATGATGTAAAGAAAAACCGGCAATACTGCAATCGGTCATCAATTTTCAGATGGGGTTTATCGAGCGTTGACGCAACTTTTATTGCGGCATTGGGGCAGCGTAGATCGCCAGCGGTGTCAGCTGTTGTTTGAGGATGGCACGCACCGGCATAGCCAGCTCATCATCGCCAGTGAGAGCTGACTCCAAAACCTTTAATTTGGCGTCTCCGCTGATATGGAGGATGATCTTGCGGCTGTTGAGCAGACGAGGCAGAGTCAGGCTGATGCGCTGATGAGCCGCATGCACAGGCGTCACCGCGATACAGACCAGACCGGAGTTCATATCAAGACCATGCGCGAGTTCTGCAGCTTCGGGAAATAGGGATGCGGTATGGCCATCGTCACCCATGCCCAGAATTACCACAGTGAATTGACCGGCCTCAGCCAGTGCCTGGCTGGCCTGAGCCTGGCCCATTGCAGCCGTTGCGGCTGAATTCTTGAGCGCAACAAAATGTGCTGCTCTGGCATGGTTTACCAGCAGGTTCTCCCGCACCAGTTTTTCATTACTGTCAGTATGCTCAGCATCAACCCAGCGCTCGTCAGCCAGGGTCACCGTTACCTGCTGCCAGTCCAGAGTCTGTCGGGATAAAAGCTGAAAAAAACCAATCGGTGTGCGCCCGCCGGACACTACCAGGATGGCGTGGCCGTTCTGCTCAATACCCGCATTCAGCAGCGCTAGCACTTCGGCCACCAGGGCGATATCCAGTTGCTCGGTGTCAGCAAAATTAACGCGTTCAATAATCATGAGCCATGCCAACTGCGCTGATCCTTTTCAATCAGCATATCTGCCTTTGACGGTCCGGACGATCCGGCGCTGTAGCCCACGGTGCCGATGCCTGTCTGTTTCCAGGCATCCAGCAGGGTATCGCACCAGCGCCAGGAGGCTTCTATTTCCTCACGACTGACAAACAGCCACTGATCGCCTTTGATGACTTCCAGAAACAGCCGTTCATAAGCATCAGCTATTCTTGATTCGCCGGAGGAATCGAAAAAATCCAGATTAAGACGGCGCTTTTCCAGACTCATGCGCTCTTTCAAACTCTGTTTCTTGGATACCATCTCCAGCTCAATGCCTTCATTCGGCTGCAGCCGGATTATCAGGCGGTTCTTGGCCTCTCCCTGGCTATCAGGAAAAATGGCATGAGGGTGATCCTTGTAAGTGATAACCACCTCGGTAACCTTGCTCTGCATGCGCTTGCCGGTGCGTAAATAAAACGGCACGCCGGCCCAGCGCCAGTTATCAATATAAGCTTTCAGCGCAACAAAGGTTTCGGTATTGCTGCGGTCGCGCTCACTGCCAGCTTCTTCCATATAACCAACTACCGGTTTGCCAGCAACCCAGCCTGCGGTGTATTGCCCCCGCACCGCCTGGCTGGCGACATTATCGACAGTGATTGGACTCAGAGCCCGCAGAATTTTGACTTTTTCAGCGCGAATTTCATCGGCCTGCAGAGAGTTTGGAGGCTCCATCGCCACCATGCAGAGCAGTTGTAACACATGATTCTGAATCATATCGCGCAACTGACCAACCTTATCATAGTAGGACCAGCGCCCCTCAATACCAACCGTTTCTGCCGCGGTAATCTGGACGTGATCAATGCAGCTGTTATCCCACTGTGAGTTGATCATGCGGTTAGCAAAGCGCAGTGCCAGCAGATTCTGCACGGTCTCTTTACCGAGGTAGTGATCAATGCGGTAGATATTGCGTTCATCGAAACAATCAGCCACCGCGCTGTTCACCTTCTGTGAGCTTTTCAGGTCATGACCTATGGGTTTTTCCAGTACGATACGGGTATCGCTGGCAACGCATTCGGCCGCGCTGAGGTGCTTACAGATTGACCCGAACAGGCTGGGCGGTGTGGCGAGGTAATAGATTGTAATACGGTCTTCGAGCAGCCATTGTTTGATGGCGAGAAATTGCTCCTGCTGCGCAAAATCGACCTTGATATAGCTCAGCCGACTGCAGAAGCGCTGCCAGGAAGACTCGTCGAAGGCGCTGCTGTCGAATGCTTTTTTCAGCACCAGTTGCATTTGTTCGGCGAAAGCCGCAGTGCTGATATCGTCTCTGGCCAGTGCGGCAATACGGACCTTATCGTCAAGCAGACCGGCCCGGTCGAGCTGATACAGCGCAGGAAACAGTTTGCGTTTAGACAGGTCGCCAAGCGCTCCAAATATCACCAGATCAATCGTGTCACTCATTATCAACCTCAGGGCATCGCTGTTCAGAATTACTATATAGCCGTTCTCAATCCGGCACAGAAATCGACAGTCTCGCGGGCCAATCGTTCAATATCATCCCAGCGTTTCGCGGCAATCAAGGCGCCAGGTGCCACCCATGAGCCGCCTACGCACAGGACATTGGGCAGACTCAGGTAATCCCTGATGTTGTTCAGACCAATGCCACCGGTCGGGCAAAAGCGTGCATCAGCGAAAGGTCCGGCAATCGCCTTGATTTTTGCCGCGCCACCAGAAGCTTCAGCCGGAAAGAATTTAAAATCCTGGTAGCCGTATTCCATGCATAGCATCATTTCGCTGACAGTCGATACACCGGGCATAAAGTTCAGCGTTGACTGTGCGGCGGCGTCCAATAATTGTCTGGTGCTGCCAGGGGAGATCATAAACTGGCAGCCCAGGTCGCTGGAGAGCTGAACCTGCTGCGCCGTGCAGACTGTGCCAGTGCCGACGATGGCACCCTCAACCTCTGCGACAATACGGCGTATACCCTCCCTGGCAGCTTCGGTTCTCAGGGTAACTTCCAGCACCCTTAAACCACCGGCCACCAGTGCTCTTGCCAACGGAATCGCATCCTCGACTCGATCCAGGGTGATCACAGGAATCATTGGGTTACCTGCCAACATTACACGCACATGGATCTCCTTTTTAAGTATTTCGCAGCACTCTGTAAGCCCAGGTTGCTGCGGGTGACCAGAAATACCGGAATGGGTTGCAGGCAGGTGCAAAATTCAAATTCGGCTTGTAACTCTCCATCCAGTACAGCGCCAAAACGGGCGTTGGTGCCGCCAATGTCGGCGATCGGATTCCAGATCATCAGCTGCCTTCAAACAGATAAGAGGCGCCTTGCTCCGCATTGCTGATCCCGAGACGATTAATGCCGAACAGTTCGCGACCGCAACCGCGTTGTCCAGCACTGGGCAGCGCTGCGGGAGTGCGCGCCTGCAATTCGTCCAGATCCCCGATAAATTGCAGTTCTCCAGCCATGGCGTCCACGCGAATGATATCGCCGTTCTGGAGTCGGTTCAGCAGTCCACCTGATGCGGCTTCCGGCACCAGATGAATGGCCGCTGGCACTTTGCCCGATGCCCCGGACATGCGGCCGTCTGTCACCAGCGCAACCTTGTAACCTTTATCCTGCAGACTGCTTAAGAAGGGCGTCAGTTTGTGCAGTTCCGGCATGCCGCGCGCCCTGGGTCCCTGAAAACGCACTACCACCACACAATCACGATTGAGTGCGCCCGCTTTGAACATGTCTGCCAGCAAATCCTGATCATCAATGATGATGGCTGGCGCCTCAACAATACGGTGCTGTTCGGCCACTGCCGATACTTTGATGATGCTGCGGCCGAGATTGCCCTCAAGCAGACGTAATCCACCCTCAGCCGAGAAAGCCTGATCCACCGTGGTAAGTACACTGAGATCCAATGGCTGCAGCGGTGACTCACGCCAGCGCAGTCCTTCGCCATTGCCCTCCATATTGAACACAGCTTCCTGAGTGAAATCAGCAAAACTGCTGCCCCAGCCAGTTTTCGCATCAGCATGCATAAAGCCGCCACCAAGCAGTTGGCGAAACAGGCAGGCAGTGCCGCCAGCGGCATGAAAATGGTTCACATTAGCTGAACCATTCGGGTAGACCCTGGCCAGTAAAGGCACAGCTGCTGATAAATCAGCAATGTCAGTCCAGTTCATCAAAATACCGGCAGAGCGCGCAATAGCCACCAGGTGTATGGCGTGGTTGGTGGAGCCTCCAGTGGCCAGCAGTGCCACCGTGGCATTGACCATGGCGCGCTCGTCAACTATTTCGCCCACCGGACGGTAATCTCTGCCGAGTGCGGTAATGCGGGCAATCTGGAAACAGGTTTCATCAGTCAACCGTGCCCGCAGGGGATTATCGGGATTAACAAATGAACTGCCAGGCAGTTGCAGACCCAGCGCCTCCAGCACTACCTGATTGCTGTTGGCAGTACCATAAAAGGTACAGGTGCCGGCGCTGTGGTAGGAAGCTGATTCAGCCTGAAGCAATTCCTCGCGCCCGACTTTGCCTTCGGCATAGAGCTGGCGAATGCGCTGCTTTTCCTGATTGGGTAAGCCTGATTGCATGGGACCTGCCGGCACAAACAGCGTTGGCAGATAGCCGAAACTGAGTGCGCCCATTAACAACCCCGGTACAATCTTGTCACAGATTCCCAGCGCCAGTACGCCGTCAAACATCTGGTGAGACAGGGACAGGGCTGTACACTGGGCAATCAGATCACGGCTCAGCAGACTCAGTTCCATGCCCGCCTGACCCTGAGTGACGCCGTCGCACATGGCAGGCACACCACCGGCAACCTGGGCGGTACAACCCATCTGGCGCAGCGCCGCCTTAATCATGTCTGGATAAAGCGCATAGGGCTGGTGGGCAGAGAGCATATCGTTATAGGCGGTGACGATGGCGATATTGGCCGATTCCATCAGCTTCAGACTGTTCTTGTCTGAGTCACTGCAGGCTGCGATGCCATGGGCCTGATTGCCACAGCTCAATTTACCGCGGGCGGGTCGGTGCTGCTGATCGTGCCGCAGTTGGACCAGATAGTCGCCCCGCAAGCTCTGGCTGCGCTCGATGATTCGCTCAGTGACCTGTGCAACGCGGGAGTGTAATTGACTCATAATACCTCCGATCCGGTTTGTGTAATTAAGTTACAGGATACCTGACAAATATAGGTTAATCATTTAAATTCTGTATTTTTATTACATTTTACGAAAAGAATTAGATTTCCTGAAAGCCTGGAATGAGCGCTATTAAAAGAGCATCTACTATAACCTGCATAAGCGTCTGGTTCAGTTGGTCGATGGCGGATTCTTGTAGCGACCCTGGTGCCCGATCCTGAAATAGTCACCCGTTCGGGTTGCCAGATAAGGGACCAGTGGAATCTCTTCCTGTTTGAGAAAGCCCTGAGCTGGCAGAGCGCCAGCGCGCACCATTTCAATCACTGACACTACGGAGGCTGAGGTAGTCCAGGCAATAGCTGTGCGGGATTTTCCATTGATGGTCAGCGGATAATACGCCCGTACAAACTCGCGGCGCTGCAGTGCTCCCGCTGTCCATCCCTCTGCGGCAACGTGCACATACACCACATCCTCATCGACCGGTGGCTTGGCATGGGTCAGAATCTGTCCGGCCTCAGCGCGGCGCTCACGCATCAGGAGTTCGTGGAAAAAGAAGTTCATCAGCGCGACATGGCCGGGATAGCGCATGGTTTTGTAATCGAGATTCTGAATGATGCCGGCATAGGTTTCGCACATGGTACCGAGACCGCCCGACGTGGTGAAGGCCTCCAGATGCACACCATCGATATAGATAGTTTCGATCCATTCCATCGCAGACACGGATTTAAGCACACCTTCTTCAATGACTTCGCAGTCATTCAGGTACTCATTAACCACCCCTTCCGGTGACCAGTTGAAGGCGTAACCGAGCAGTCCGGTGGGATTCTGGGGCAGTGCGCCTACCCGCAGTTTAATAGAGCGTACCGTATCAAACTGAGCGGCGAGATCTGCGGCAACGATACCGACAAAACCGGGTGCAAGACCGCATTGCGGCGCCATCAACCCCTTTGAGGTTTTTGCCAGATCACGGATGTGGCGGGTAGTGGGTACATCTTCGGTAAGATCAAAATAGTGCAGACCCAGCGCATGCGCTGCGGAGCTGATGGCGATGTTCAGGTGATAGGGCAGGCAGGAGAGTACAGCTTCCTGTCCACTGAGCGCGGCCTTCAAACCCGAGATGTCAGTCATATCGGTCATACGGGTAAGGAACGGTGCATCAATTACCCTGTTATCCAGACCTGTCACTGTAAAACCTGCCTCATGCAGCAATTCTGCGGCCAGGTGGCCCACTTTCCCCAGACCCAGTACGGCTATTTTAGTAAACATGGCTCATCCTTTAGAAATTGAACGTTACTCCCTGTGCCAGTGGCAACTGCGCGGAGTAATTGATGGTATTGGTTTGACGGCGCATATAAGCACGCCAGGCATCCGACCCGCTTTCGCGGCCGCCGCCGGTTTCTTTTTCACCCCCGAAAGCGCCGCCAATTTCAGCGCCCGAGGGTCCGATATTGACATTGGCAATGCCACAATCCGATCCAGCAGCCGATAGAAAAGTTTCCGCTTCGCGCAGATTGAGCGTGAAAATGCAGGAAGACAGCCCCTGCGGAACATCGTTCTGCATCGCAATAGCTTCTTCCAGAGTCTCATAGCCGAGTATATACAGGATGGGTGCGAAGGTTTCCGTACGCACGGTTTCAGTCTGCTCAGTCATTTCCACCAGAGCCGGTTCCACATAAACGCCGCCCGCCGGGACACCGCTGCTTACCGGCCGTCCGCCATGGATAATGCCGCCCTCGGCGCGGGCATGTTCCAAAGTGTCCAGCATCTTTGTGCGTGCAGTGGCATCAATAAGGGGGCCAACTAAAGTCCCGTTCAGACGCGGGTCGCCAATGGCAAGACTGGCATAAGCCTGGCTTAACTTTGCGGTTAGTTGCTGGCGAATTGAATGGTGAACAATCAACCGCCTTAATGAGGTGCAGCGCTGACCGGCCGTGCCTACTGCCGAGAAAACAATGGCTCGCACGGCCATGTCCAGATCGGCCGAGGGCGCGACAATCATCGCGTTATTGCCGCCCAGTTCCAAAATTGCCCGACCGAAACGCGCCGCTACTTTTGGTCCCACTATAGCGCCCATGCGGGTTGACCCGGTAGCTGAGACAACCGGTACTTTTTTGCTGTTGACCAGCGCCTCGCCGTGGCTGGCATCACCTATCACACATTGCAGCAGTCCTTCCGGTGCATCTCCAAAACGTGCCAGTGCCCGTTGCATGATTTTCATCGAGGCCAGTGCGCTCAGTGGCGTTTTCTCGGAAGGTTTCCAGATCACCGGATTTCCGCATACCAGAGCAAGTGCTGCATTCCACGCCCACACCGCCACCGGAAAGTTAAATGCGGAAATTACTGCACAGGGTCCCATCGGATGCCAGGTTTCCATCATACGATGGCCCGGGCGCTCAGATGCGATGGTAAGCCCATAAATCTGCCGTGACAGGCCGACGGCAAAATCGCAGATATCGATCATCTCCTGCACTTCGCCCAGACCTTCCGAGGTCACCTTGCCAGCTTCCAGCGTAACCACGGCACCCAGCTGCGCTTTGGCTGCTCTTAATTCTTCGCCAAATAAACGCACCAGTTCGCCCCGGCGCGGAGCCGGAACATTACGCCACTGCGAAAAGGCAGATTGGGCCTGGTCGATGAGAGTGGGCATCTGCGCCAGCGGAGTCGTAGCGATCTGTGCCACCAGTGCCCCGTCGACAGGAGAATAGACGGCGTGGTGGCCGTCAGTCAGTTCAGAAGCAGAGAATCCAGCAGCTTCAAGCGTCTCTATGTGGGTCATGGTGTACTCCTGTTGATGGTTACAGCGGCTATGCGCAGGCTTTAAAGTCAGGGAGGGGTGATACCGATCTTACGCGCGAAGTCAGTATAAGGGGTGGAGCTGTCGCTGCTGTGCTGATGACGAGCGCGCGAAGCCGACAGATTCGCCTGGCTGGTCTGCACACCGCAGCCTTCAACAATACGATTCATGAAATTGAACAAGGCACAGATAGTTACGGCGTCATACAGGGCCTGCTCCGAGACACCGGCCGCAAAGACAGCATGAGAGTCGGCATCGATCATTTTGGAAGGCGTCAACGTAAGTTTGCGAAGATATGCCAATACCGGCACCAGGCACGGCTCTATGCCACTGTCCTCGGGATGCTCAACCAGAGTCTTCAGTGTAGCCTCTGGAATGCCGTGAATTTCTGCGATCAGCTGGTGGGAATCATGGCAAAAACTGCAGGCATTCAGTCCGGACACATATGCTGCCATCAATTCCCGTTCAGCAACGCTCCACTCAGAGTCACCGCGTAATACCACATCGTGAAAATCAGTAAGTTGCCAGATCCCGCGGCCGAACCTCTGAAAGACATCACTGAGATGGGGGACTTGAGGAAGAGAAGGAAATCTGGCCATTGTTTGCTCCTTAAAACATCAGAGGCGGAACCCCTTTTTGCTATGACTGGGGTTTCAACACAATGAGCATAGCCCAGGCCCGATAGCTTTAGAAGAACATTGTACATACATAGTAGCGGCGTGACATGGAATCGCCGCTGTCGTAGTAGCGTTCGAAGAAACGGTACAGGTGGTCGTAGATTTCCGCCTCGGCATTGCCGCCGTCTTTGGCGTTTTCATAGGACGCCTTGGCTTCCTTCACGCCGTCAGTATTTTCGGGTTCAGGGGCGCCGAATTTTTTAGCTTGTTCCAGCGCGGCATCATAGCTTGCCTTGGCTTGAGCAATACGGTCACTGTCAGCCTTACCAAAAGCCAGCTCTATTTCCTTCAGCAAGTCGTTCTCAAGAAAGCGGCTAATCTGCACACTCTTGGCATGCATGATTTTGTAAAGACCAAAGTCCAGCTCTGGCTGGTCGAGCTGGAACAGCTCCTTGAGCAGTGTGATCAGCCGGTTACGGTATTTTTCGGTGGACATTAAAGGCTTCCTTTCGTCGTTGCAGGCATCAGATACCCAGGGAGCCTCTGAATAACTCTACGACTACTCTGCGGGTGACTGCGCCCGCTGCTGCAAGGCGTCGTGCGCCGACAATGGCCGTAGCCCCTGGCAAGCACGACAACGCGGCAGAAGCGGCGCAGACGCCCGCCCGAAGGCCAGAGTGACCATAGAGTTATTCAGAGGCTCCCTGGTTTGTTACTGTGTTGTGAAGGCCTCGCGCACCAGCGCCTCAGCCTGTTCTAATTCTTTATCCTGCAGCCACTGAAAATGGCTTTTGCGCTTGTTGGCAGACAATTTCCATTGGGTGTTGTGCAGCAGTTGAATGAATAAATCCTCGCGGTGATCCGGCCAATCCAGCAAGGCATTCAGCGCTTGCTTGGCGCGGTCGAAGCCCAGCAAAAAATCAATTTCATGGCGCAGGTCTTCCGTCACTGTTCGCTCCAGTGCGTAGTACAGAAACTCGGCCTGGTGTGTCAGGTCCGGGTAACGGAAATACACCGCGTCATTGCCCGTCGCTGGCACGTCTGGCGTGTCTGGATAGAAAGAGCTGCGCTGATTAAGAGGTCTGGAAAAATGCGCCAGTGCATCGGTGTATTGGTTCAGATTCGCCAGAATCACTGCCGACACTGGCAACACAATGCCCTTGGGGGTAAAGCCAGCCTTGGCCAGTACATCATGGATCAGGTAACGGTGAATGCGGCCGTTGCCGTCCATGAAAGGGTGTATAAACACAAAGCCGAAGGCGATGCAGGCGGCTGCCACCACGGGGTCCATGCTATTGGTTAAGCGCTGGTTTTCAGCCATGGCCAGTAAGCCGATCATAATATCGGCGACATCTTCCGGCCGTGGAGGGACAAAATCGACTTTCTGGCGATAACCCAGGTCATCACCCAGCCAGTTCTGACGTGTACGCCATGTAAACTCATGAAAGCGCGGATCTAGTACAGCATGCTGCAATTCCAGCAATCTTTCCTCTGTCAGCGGTG
>JBDNGQ010000289.1:0-15581 GCA_041689205.1 Pseudohongiellaceae bacterium
CCGGGTGCTTGCTTCAATCGTAAAGTCCAGTTTGGCGGCAAAGCGGATGGCACGCAGCAATCTCACGGGATCTTCACGATAACGTGTTTCGGGATCGCCTATGATTCGAATCAGACGATCATTCAGATCATCCATTCCCTTTGCAAAATCAATGATGATGAATTGATTGATAGTGTAGTAAAGCGCATTAACGGTGAAGTCGCGGCGCAGCGCGTCTTCATTAATGCTGCCGTAAACATTGTCCCTGAGTATCATTCCACCGGTGGAGTGGGCAGAGTCAAGACCGCGAATGCCTTGTCTCGAGTCGTCGGTGTCAAATTCATTCGCTACGGTGTGGTGGGCACGAAAGGTGGTGACTTCGATGATTTCGCGTCCAAAGCTCAAATGCACAATCTTGAAGCGTCTGCCGATAATACGCGCATTTCGGAATAACTGTTTGATGTCTTCGGGCGTGGCATTGGTGGAGATGTCAAAGTCTTTGGGACTGTTCTGCAGCAGCAGGTCCCGTACTCCGCCTCCTACCAGGAAAGCATGAAAACCAGCTTCATTAAACCGATAAAGTACTTTCAAGGCATTGGGTGAAATGCCTCGTCTGGAAATGCGATGATCCTGGCGTTCTATAATGGTTGCAGAGGATAAATCCAGGTCCTGCATATTGGCTGAGCGCCCACCTGTAAGCGGCTTTACGGCATGGGCAGCAGCTGCATCTTCGGAAGCGTTGTCGGCAACTGCTGCAGGTCTACGAAAAAGCGCTCGGGTAAGCTTTCTTAGCATCAGGCTCTGGGTATCCGGTTACTGTGTATCTGTTGGTCAGCCTCAAGTGTGGGCAACTCTAAAAGGCACGGAATACTTGCGACAGAGCTTATCAGTATTCGCAGGGAGTTATTGCAACACAGTTGAGATCGAAAGCGTGGATAATACACCGGATATAATAAATTAGCAGGAGGAAATGCACTGGGGGGTTATGAACCCCCCCCGCAAGGAAGGTAATTAAATTTATTATTGTTGTTATTTTTTCCAGGTACTAAATACAGCACCACAAATTTCTTAAACAGTATTTTCAGCTGGTTACAAATGCTTCCAAAAACCGAGAATCTGCTTTTATTATTTTTTCGTCCTGCACCAAACCAGGTAATGCTATTTTTATTATCGTGTTAAATCTTATTATTATTTCTTGTTATTGTGGCTGTAAGTAGAGCACTATCCGTGCCAGTTAATTTTATGTTATTAAAAACAGTATCTTGCGAAAAAGCTCTAGGGTGTTTCCCTTAATTTAGTGGTACTTTGTTACCTAATGTGGCTGATTTTTTGTGTAGATGGGTAGCAGTAACAGTTCAGGCTTGCTTTTTCTTACGGGGTAATCCAAAACGTTGACGACGTTCCCAGAGACATTTTCGGCTGATACCAAGCTTTCGAGCAAGCTGGGTTTCATTCATCTGATCCTGATGTTCAAGCACAAATTTCTGAAAATAATCCTCGAGAGACAGCTCTTCAACGGCATCATCCTGAATACCTGCATCTGCAGTGACCCGCTGGCTGATCGGTCTGATACCAAGTCTTGTGCCAATATCAATTGCCAGCAGCTCAGCACCAATTTGTTCAGTTTCAGCAAGCACCACTGCGCGTTCAATGGCATTTTCAAGTTCTCGAACATTGCCAGGCCAGGAATAAGCGGCAATCGCTCGGGTCGCCTCGTTACTGAAGCGCAGCATAGGCGATTTCAGGCGCTTGCAGGTACGCTCCAGAATTGTATCCGCGAGTTCAAGGATGTCATTGCCCCGTTCTTTCAGCGGGGGAATCACCAGCGTCATAACGTTGATGCGGTAATAAAGATCTTCCCGGAACTCGCCATCAATAACCAACTGCTTCAGGTCTCTATGAGTAGCAACCACAAGTCGAACATCGACTTTCTTAGACTGCACCGATCCGACTTTGCGAATTTCGTTTTCCTGCAATACCCGCAATAGACGCGCCTGAGCGTCCAGTGGTAACTCTCCGATTTCATCCAGAAACAGTGTGCTACTGCTGGCGGCTTCCACCAGTCCGGTACGATTTGCGGTAGCGCCTGTAAATGCACCTTTTTCATGACCGAATAATTCGGATTCAATGAGGTTTTCCGGAATCGCCGCGCAGTTAACTGAAATCATCTCAGCGGCATTGCGATCACTGAGCTTATGGATGGCTTTGGCGACCAGCTCTTTACCCGTTCCGGATTCACCATTAATAAGCACGGTAGAATTGGTTTGGGCCACTTTATGAATACGACGGAACAGTTCCAGCATTTGAGGGCAACTGCCAATCATGCCATGCACAGGGGGTTCGGTAGCAGAGGGCACTTTTTCAGGCAGACGCTTGCCAGCACTTTCCGTGATAATGCGCGTCACGGCCTCCAGCATTTCTTCATGTTCAAAGGGTTTGGAAATATAATCGACCGCGCCCATTTTCATTGAGTCGATTGCTGAGCGCAAACTGGAATAGCTGGTCATTATCAGTACGGGAGTGCTGGTGGCTTTAATCAGATCGGTGCCAGGGGCACCGGGGAGGCGCAAATCGCTTATAACGATATCAAAACTGTGAATCTTGAGCAGTTCCGTTGCTTCATTGACAGAACCTGCTTCACTTACCAGGTAGTCATGCCTTTCCAGCAGGCGCCGCAAAGCCATGCGGATGACCTGCTCATCTTCAACAATCAGAACTTTTCGTTGTGCTGCCATCGTGTTACTCAATCAATCAAACAGTAAAATGTTGCTGCCTGCCCGGATAAGGCGCCGCACGAACGGCCATTACTAAATCAACTGCTACCCGAATCGGCCACATCATAGCAGGGGAAATTCAAGATTACCCGTGTTCCGGGATTCTCGCCTGTTCGAGCGGGGCTGATTATACCAATATGTCCGCCCATGGTTTCAACTATGCTGTAAACCAGAGACAGTCCCAACCCAGTGCCCTCACCAATATCTTTGGTGGTAAAAAAGGGTTCGAACACGCGGTCCTGTATATTGGCTGGAATTCCAGTGCCCTCATCGGTGACTGAAATCTCTATCGATAAAGCTATTCTTCTGCATGCAATCGTAATTGTGCTCTGGAACGGGCTGGCATCCTGGGCATTATTGATCAAATTAACCATGACCTGGATCAACCGCTGGGAGTCGCCCAACATGCGCGCCGCAGCAAAGCAGTCCACCTTATAACGTATATCTTTATCCTTCTTATTGAGGGAGATCAGGGCTATGGCTTCACTGATACAGAGTGGAATATTAACAATCTCATTAGCCTGATCAGCACGATTGCTGCCGCTGTGAGCAAAATTCACCAGCGATTGCACAATTCTTGAGGTGCGGTCAGTCTGCTCAATGATCTGCATGGCCATGGACCGCAATTCATCGTTTTGAGTTTCATCTCTGATATTCTGAGCAAGGCAGGCAATTCCAGTAATAGGGTTACCAATTTCATGGGCTACACCGGCAGCCAGACGGCCGATTGAAGCCAGCCTCTCACTGTGTGTCAGTTCTTCCTCAAGCAATTCTGTTTCGGTCAGATCTTCCAGCAATATCACCACACCATCCTGCTGAATCTGATGTGCCGAAGACTTCTCGATCACGGCTTTATGCAGGCTGATAAAGCGTTTGCTGCCCTTTACTTCGATTACCTGCTTATGCAAATGAGCTGTTTCTCCATGAGTAAAATCATGGATCAAAGCGCTCCATGGTTCACCGATTTCATTTAATTGTGAGCCTATGGCTTCCTCACTGGCCGTTCCGGTCAGCTGTTCCAGCGCATGATTCCACATGACTATCTGGTTCTGTGCCCCCAGTGAGCAGACGCCAAGAGGTAGTTCCAGCAGCACCTGACGATGATAGCGACGGAGATTATCGAGATCGGCGGCCATGCCGGAGAGATTGCTGCGATAGGCTTCAATTCGGCTTTCGATCACGTTGATGTCGGCTGAACCGGAATCTGCCTGGATATTATAAGGTAGAAAACGGTCAATCAAGTCGTGTGCAATCGCTGGACCCAGAAGCCCGGACAGATTAGCTTCCAGACGACCTCGGAGCAGGCGCATGGCTGATGGCCGGCTCTCTTTTTGGTCAATGTTAAGATCGGCGAGTGCCTTAAAAACTTCCCGGGTAGCAGTTCTTTCGCCCAGTGGTTTCGTTAAACGGACAATAAATTCCTGCGGAGATTTCACTGCCAGTCCGGTGCGATTGCGCCGTCGCAGAGTATCAACCGAGCAGATGTCAGCCGAAGCCTTCTCTTCTTCAGAACTGCGCGTAAACAGCGATACCAGAACAAACAGAATAATATTGCAGATAAGCGATAAGGCGATGATTTCACCGGTATTCATGCTGCCGAGAGTAAAATAGTTGGTGCCGCTGGCCACCGGCAGCATCAGGAACACGAACCAGATCAGAATGCCTATGGATAAACCCGCCATAAAGCCCTTTTTATTGCCGCGCGGCCAGTACAGAAGGGCAATGACGGCGGGCAAAAATTGCAAGCTGGCGATAAAGGCGACATTGCCGATAGCGCGAATACTCAATTTGTCATCAGGAATGTAGTAAAAGAGAAAACCGCTCCAGATCAGCGCAGTAATCAATAGCCGACGTCGCCAGAGCAGCCAGCGATAGATATTCTGGCCCGCATTGGGTTGATGAATTGGCAGTATCAGATGATTTAGGCACATGGTCGATAAGGCCAGGGTGATAACAATGATCAGACCGCTGGCTGCAGACAAACCGCCCACGAATCCGATCAACGTAAACAGCTCCGAGTTATATTCAATCCCCATGATTACGGGGTAATACTCCATGGGTGCGGTAGAACCCGCTTGCAGCCCGGCCCATAGTATGGGCAGTACCGGCAGACTCAATAGCAGGAAATACAGGGGCAGGGCCCAACTGGCCATGTTCAGGGCTTTAGGATTGTTGTTTTCGTTGAAAGTCATATAAAACATATGCGGCATAGCGACAGCTGCGCTGAAGAAAAGCAGGGCGGTTACCTGAAATGTGCCCGGGGGGGCGGGGTTCTTCAGTTGCAGTAACAGCTCGGGCTGGTCGGCAAGCCATTGGTTCATCGCTTCAAAACTGCCAAAACCGGCATACACCGAGAACAGACCGACGGCCAGCAGTGCGATCAGTTTAACAAGGGATTCAAATGCAATCGCCATCACCAGGCCTTCGTGTTTTTCCCGTCCCGAGCCGCGTCCGGTGCCGAAGAATATCGCGAATAAGGTAATCAACACGCAGAAGGTCACTGCAAGGGTGGTTTGAGTCGCCTCAGTAGTCAGAATTCCAACGGTATTGGCAACTGCCTGAATCTGCAATGACAGCAGGGGGGTAACCCCGATCAGCATCACCAGTGTCGTTACTGTTCCGGCCCACGGGCTGCGATAGCGAAATGACAACAGATCGGCCAGCGAGCTGAGCTGATAGTTTTTGGTAATGTTGAGAATAGGTCTGAGCATCAAGGGCGAGAGCAGAAAGGCCACTGATACTCCAATGAAAGGTGCCAGGTAACCAAAACCGTCGCGAAAGGCATTGCCGGTGGCGGCATAATACGACCAGACACTGGCAAATACGCCCAGTGACAGTACATAAACAATGGGATGCTGAGTGATGCGCCGCGGTATCCAGCCTCTGTCGGTCACAAAGGCAATGGCGAACAGCATGATCAGGTAGATCACGCCGAGCGCAAACAGGGTGCTTAGTTCAAATATCATCGGAGTTCTGTTCCCGGTAGGCCCAGGCAGCAGCCCCAATGGTGATAAGGGCGATCAGAAAGGGGCGATACCAGACGCCGGATGGCTGCATAATCCAGTCGGTGCTGAGCAGAAACAGCAGATAACTGAACACCAGCAGTATCAATGTAGAAGGTGGAATGTACAAACTGGCTCCAGTACATGCTTAAGGCAGGGGTTCAGACCCTGAAGAATTCAGATCCGGATATTAGCTAACTTAGGTACTGCCTGTATATCCCAGCGCTCAACAGCTGCAGCCAACTGTTCAGATGGGGGGGCATCAGCGAGTTCCGAGGCCGGATTCTGACCCAGAAACAGCAAGGCCTGATACAGAAATCTGCTGGCCTGGCTGGCTTGAATGGGTTCAGCAAAATGCTGTTTGCTGAGTTTCTGCCCCTGCTCATTGACTGCTATAGGAATGTGGGCGTAAACGGGTTCTGGCAGATCAAGCAGGTTCTGTAGACAAATCTGCCGCGGGGTGGAATCCAGCAGATCGCAGCCGCGCACAATATGGCTGATATGTTGAAAGCCATCATCAACAACTACGGCCAGTTGATAGGCGAACAAACTGTCTTTACGCAGAATCACGAAATCGCCGGACTCAGTGTGCAGATGCTGTTGCTGGGGGCCCTGGATGAGATCATGAAAGGTGATTATCCGGTCAGGGACTTGCAGGCGCAGCGCGCACGGTTTGCGCGGGCTACCAACAGCACGGCAGCGGCCATCATAGATGCCGCCCATGGCTCTGATAGTCTGACGGGAACAGTTGCAGGGATAGACAAGATCAAGCCGGGTCAGCTGTTCAAGCGCTTCCTGGTAAGCGTGCTGGCGTTGGCTTTGATAGAGGACGGGGCCATCCCAGTGCAGCTGGAATGCTTCCAGAATACGCAGTATCTGCTCAGCAGCCTGAGGAGGTTCCCTGACGGGGTCAAGGTCTTCAATTCGCAGCAACCAGTGTCCTTTATTGGACCTGGCATCCAAGAAGCCAGCAACAGCGGCGAGCAGCGAACCGAAGTGCAGTTCGCCACTTGGGGAGGGAGCAAAGCGGCCGATATAGCCGGCCGCTTTGCTCAGGCACCCCACTGCTTTTCTTTGATCTCATCCAGAGTTTTGCAATCAATGCACTTACTGGCAGTCGGTCTGGCTTCCAGACGACGAATGCCGATTTCGATGCCACAGGAATCGCAGTATCCGTAATCATCCTGAGCAATTTTTTCAAGCGTTGAGTCAATCTTCTTAATCAGCTTACGTTCACGATCCCGTGTACGCAGTTCGAGACTGAACTCTTCTTCCTGGGTAGCTCGATCAGCCGGGTCAGGATAATTGGCAGCTTCATCCTGCATATGATGAACGGTGCGATCAACTTCTTCCATCAGCTGATTGCGCCAATCAAGCAGAATTTTTTTGAAGTGCTCTCGTTGACTGTCGTTCATATACTCTTCCCCTTTTTTTTGCGCGTAAGGGGTAAAGTTTTTTAGAACTGGTGCGACTGGTGCAGAGCCCGCAGGTAGTTTTGTTGCCATGGTTCGGTATGCCTCATAACCCCTGGGAGGGGCTGGTTCGAAATCAGTCCACAAGTCGGCGCATAAATAAAGAAGCCGGCTAAGCTATCAGATAAATGGCGACCACGCTATAAAAATGTTAGCTTTCACCGCCATTACAAAACAGAGTATTCGACCGTGTCAACTGACAAAAAAAGGTTCGCTCCAGCCTCACGACTGCTGGGTATTAATCCATTCCGCGTGATGACTGTCCTGGAGCGGGCAAAAAAACTGCAACAACAGGGACGCAGCATAATTCATCTTGAGGTAGGCGAACCTGATTTCACGACGGTCGAGCCCATCATCGCAGCCGGCAGACGTGCCCTCGACAATGGCTTAACGCACTACACGCCAGCCGCGGGTCTGCCGGAACTGCGTGAGCGCATCAGCAGACACTACGCAGAAACCTATGCTGTGTCGATTGACCCCGCCAGAATTCTGGTGACCGTCGGAGCAAGTGGAGCGCTGGTTTTATTGTCACAGTTGCTGCTGAATCCGGGGGATGGCGTATTGATGACCGATCCGGGCTATCCATGTAACCGTAACTATGTTCGCCTGGCAGGTGGACACGCGCAACTGGTACCGGTCAATTCTGCGACTGATTATCAGCTTACTCCCGCATTATTGCGCGAGTATTACACCAGCAACAGCAAAGGCGTCTGGCTGGCATCCCCGGGAAATCCCACCGGAACAATGATTGATGCGCAGTCGCTGCAGGCAGTCAGTGACTGGGCTAAACAACATGATTGTCATTTGCTGGTGGATGAGATTTACCATGGTCTTGATTATGTGGGCGGTTTGCCAACAGCCCTGCAGGCAGATCCAGATAATCTGGTGGTAAACAGTTTTTCTAAATACTTTGGAATGACAGGATGGCGGCTCGGCTGGCTGGTGGTCCCCGAGTCATTAGTGGCTGCGGCTAATATCCTGGCACAGAATCTGTTCATCGCGGCTCCCACCCTGGCCCAGTATGCTGCGTTGCGGGCTTTTGACGCCGATGTAAAGGAATTACTCGATCAACGCCGAATCGAGTTTCAGCAGCGCCGCGACTTTTTGTGCGCGGCTTTAACGGATCTTGGTTTTGGCGTGCCGGTAAACACCCAGGGCGCTTTTTATATCTATGCTGATATCAGTGCAGTGCTTAAGAAGTTGGCTGAAGGCCGAGCGGCAGGTCAGTTAATGGACAGTGAACAATTCTGTCATGAGTTGCTGGAAGAGCAGGGAGTGGCAGTAACTCCGGGCACTGATTTCGGTGATTATCGGGCCGATACTCACGTTCGTTTTGCATTTACCACCAGTATCGAAAATCTGCAGGTGGCGGTAGACCGGCTGCGATTATTTTTAACAGCAGCTTAGTGGGCATCAGATGCGGCCAAGCCGTGCGATATCTTCCTGATTAACCATTACAAAGCCATTGCCGATAATAAATGGAATCGCTTTCAGACTCTTGCCTTTGCAGGGGCCGATGATACATTTGCCGGATTCTATAACAAACAGCGCGCCATGAGTCGAGCATTGGATCAATGCACTGTCGCTGTCCAGGAAACGATCTTCCTGCCATTCCAATGGCGTTCCCAGGTGCGGGCAGTAGTTGTAATAGACAAACAACTGACCTTCTTTTTTCACTGCAAAAATGTATTTGTGAGCAATTTCAAAACCCTTTGAACTGCTCTCTTCTATGTCGTCGATATGGCAGAGGGTGATCATGGCTGTCTTAGCTCAATGATGAAGTCGATTGTTGCGCCGAAAGTTCACACGCAGCCAAAGCCTGTTTGAAGTCAGCAATCAGATCATCGCCGTCTTCAATTCCGACTGACAGACGAATCATGGAATCGGCAATTCCCATTGATGCACGTCTCTCCGCGCCCATCTCATAATAAATAGTATGAGCAACAGGAATCGCCAGAGTGCGTGTATCTCCCAGATTGCTGGAAGAGATGACACACTCCAGCCCGTTTAGAAAGTCGAAGCAATCGATACTATCGACCAGATCAATACTCATCAGCGAACCGAATCGGCGGAACAGCTTTTTAGCGCGGTCGTGTTGTGGGTGGGTGGGCAGACCAGGGAAGTACACATTTTTGACCAAAGGATGGTTGTCACAGAATTCTGCCAGACGTTGGGCATTGCTGCAGGCCCGCTCTGAGCGCAGGGCTAGGGTCTCTGAACCGACCGCGAGATGATGTGCCGCTTCGGGTCCCAGGGTGGCGCCGAAGTCGCGCAGACCTTTCTTTTTAATCTGGGTGACTCCCCACAGGCTGCTATCGCCACTTTTATAGATATCGAAAATATTGGGATAGCTGGACCAGTCAAATAAACCGGTATCAGTGATGCTGCCACCCAGTGCATTTCCATGACCACCGATTGCTTTGGTCAGGGAATTGACGACCAGGCAGGCTCCCACCTTTTTAGGCGTAAACAACCAGGGACTGGTGATGGTGTTATCGACAATGAAAATCAGCCCTTGCTTCTGGCATAACTGACCTATTGATTCCAGATCAGCTATCTGAGTCACCGGATTGGCGATGGTCTCAACAAAAACCAGTCGGGTGTTTGGCTGAACCGCTGCCTGCACTTTGGCAGCGTCAGTGGCATCGACAAAACTGACTTCTATGCCGAAGTTTCTGAAACTGTTCAGCAGACTGTTGGTATTCCCGAACAGGAAGGCGCTGGAGATTATATGGTCGCCACTTCTGAGCAAAGAAAACATGGTGGAGCCGATTGCAGCCATACCGGTAGCAAAAGCTACCGTTGCGATACCCTCTTCCATAGTGGTGATTCGGTTCTGCAATGCGTTAACGGTCGGGTTTTGCTGACGTCCGTAATTGTAGCCATTCTTTCGACCTTGGAATACTGCAGCCAGGTCGCGCGCATCGGCATATTCAAAGGCTACCGAAGTATGTATGGGTTTATGCAGAACGCCATGCTCAGGATGATCACTGCGGTCGGAATGAAGATTGTTGGTGATAAAGCCCTTCTTGTTCATTGGTTAATATCCCGCTTTGCCTGCTGGTACACTGGAAGTTCTGCAATCTGCTGTTCAATTTCTGTGAGCCGGCCTTGATAGCGGCGATTGTTTCGATCGGTATATTGTTCTGAGAAGTCCTGTTCGGAAAGCCCATCATTATTACTTCCGGTCGCTGGCATATAGTCGTGTTCCTCGTCCGAATCAGCAAGTCGATTCTGTATCAGTCTTGCGCTTTCAGTGCTTTGGGTGGCTGCTGCACCGAGCGCCATGCCAGCTGCATTCGCCGTCATATCACTGAAACTGAAGCCGGTCCGATAACGCGCATCATAGACTTCTTTGCTGTTGGAAAGGACTCCTGCGACACCAGCCCCGGCTGAGGCGGCTATAGCAGCCGACGATAGGAAGTGCTGACTGAGATCACTGCGGCCCTGCAGAGTGACATAAAGTCTTCTTGGGCGCACGTTCCAGGAATCGGGCAGGTCGCTGACTAACTGCTCAATCCTTAGATGATTGACAAACAGCGACAGTGCCTGCAACAGGGTGCGGTTTTCCGCAGCGGCGTCGCCACCATTGGCACTGCGCGTGCGTGCGCTATCAAACAAGACTGGCAGGAAAGTCTGTAAGGTGGTGTTGCGGGTCTCCGGTGAAAGTTGCGAGCCTATTCTGGCAATCTCGCCGTAGTAATAAAGAATGCGCTCACGATCCTCTGCACTGATAAGGAATTTCTGAGCCTGCGAGCGCAGATTTGCAAGCAACTCGGGTTCCCATTGCAGATGAACATCCACCAGATCGCCATGTAAATTAACATGACGGATGCTGCGCTGCAGATCTGCCAGTTCCTGATAATTCTCCGCCAGGCTGTCAGATTCTTCCTGCAGACGCCGGCTTAATGCATCAACAGCAAAACGTGGCAGGCGCAAATTTCCGGCATGCAGATTGGCAAGCCGCAGCTGGTCTGCAGTCTGTTCAACTTCAAATTGGATATTGAGGAATAGCGGCATGTTCTTAAATGGCCACGGGGTGCTTAAAGTAATCAGAGCCATAGAGTTGCGCAGGTCGAATTTCGATGCAAAACGCTCCAGCTGGGGCAGATTATGCCGACCGAATGCGGCTAGCAGGTTCAGCTCTTCGGCGCTGAGAGTGACCACTTGTTCACCCGTGCTGGAGAAGCGCGAGGGACTGTTATCCACAATCAGCTGTTCAATCAGTCTGGTTTCTTCGCTGCTGATTCCCTCCCGGAAAGGCACTTCTGGGCGCGTCTGCAGAATCAGAATTAGCAGTAGCACAGGGACGGCTATAGCGCTGAGCAGCAAAAATTTTAGCGTTGGCGAGACCGGTTTATGAATTTTTTCAATACTCATGGCGAATTCAGGTGCCTGGAAAGGGTGAGCTTGTTGGAACTCGTTCGATTTTTAGAGGACTCTTGCCGGGATTATAGACACTAAACTTCGCGAAAATAAGACGCAGAGCAAGGAATCAATTAATTTCAGTGGCAGGCGCTCCGTTGATCAGTATAAAGTAAGCCGCAAAGGCAGGCTGTCCGGGGCTTCTCAAGAAAATGGCTGGCAGAGATTTACAGGGAGAATGACACTGATGACTAATAACAAAAATCTGCGAAGCGCAATATTGCTGCGTTTATTGTTCAGCATACTGCTCGGAGTCTTTATAAGCGCATGTGGATCTTCAGCCGCTACCAGACAGGCGGAAATTGATGCGCGATTAACCGGAGAGAGGGCATCAAACGCGATGATGCAAGCAACACTGCAGGCTGAGCAGGAACGGCAGTCAGTGGCACACCGCTTGCGGGCGGAAAGAGATGCGCTTGAGCAGCGCCGTCAGCAGGATACTGAAACCAGTGCCAGAATTGCAGCGGCGGAACAGGCTGCAGAACAGGCAGTTGCTCAGCGGGCCCAGGTGGAAGCAGGGCAGCAAAGACAACGGTTGTTGGCGCAGCAACAACGTGAACGTCAGGCACAAACAGAAAGATTTACGCTGCTTGAGCGAGAAATTGAAGATTCCAGGCAGCAGACGCAGACGCAGGCGCTCGCCAATGAAAAACTGGCAGAGGCGGTCATTGTGGCCGAAGAACTTTTGCAGATGCTCAATTCAGAGCAGACAAAGTACGGAGATTTAGATGACCAGGGTATACCACGTGATCCTTTGCAGAAATCTCTGATTATTGAATTGGAAGCGCGTAAAAACAGCTTGATTCAGGAAGCCAGAACGCTCGCTAAATAAGTGCCTGATGGCGCATCTCAGGGCCTGACAGGCTGTGTAACAGGCAGTCAGTTCCAGCTTCGATTGATGGCGTCTGCAGCGGCTTTGTTTGTCTTAACTGGTATGGTACAGTTCCTGCGGTCCAAACAACTACAACAACGAGGGGATACCGCAAGATGCCTGGTACTACTGTATTGATCACGATTGTGCTTTCACTGTTCGGTCTGGGGATGTCGTACTTTTACCTGAGACAGGTGATGAAAGTTCCTCTCGACCTTGGTCTGGAGGGAGAACAGAAAACCCGTTTAAAGTTCATCCATAATGCGATTGCTACAGGTGCCATGGCGTTCCTGAAACAGGAATATAAGTTCCTGGCAATCTTCATGGTCGTTTTCGCCGCAATTATCGCGATCCTCATCGATGATCATCACACAGAGGGTTTCCGAGAAGGTATCTATACCGCTGCTGCTTTCCTGTTTGGTGGAATAATTTCCATTGCGTCTGGTTACATCGGGATGATGGTAGCCACCCAGGGAAATGCCAGAACAACTGTTTCAGCTCGTAACTCCATAGGCGATGCCTTCAACGTGGCTCTGCATTCCGGTGCTGTCATGGGGTTTGCACTGGTAGGTCTGGCAACCATGGGCCTGATAGTGGTGTATGTGGTTATGAAAGCGGTGGTACCAGCGGATCTTCCTAACCATATTCTGATGGAAATCATCGCCGGTTTTGGCCTGGGCGGTTCAACCATCGCGTTGTTTGCACGTGTTGGCGGTGGCATATTTACCAAGGCTGCCGACGTGGGTGCCGACCTGGTGGGCAAAGTAGAAAAAGGTATTCCTGAAGACGATCCCCGTAATCCTGCGGTAATTGCTGATAACGTTGGTGACAACGTTGGCGATGTGGCCGGCATGGGTGCTGACTTGTTTGGGTCCTGCGCCGAAAGTACCTGTGCTGCGATGGTTATCAGTGCGGTGGTCTTTGCTGGCAATGTTGACGCCTTGCTGTTCCCGATTCTGATCAGTGCGGTCGGAATTCCAATCAGTCTGTTGACGCTTTTATTCGTTAAAGTAAAAGTAGAAAGTGATGTGGCTCCTGCACTGATGAAACTGCTGATTATCTCTAGTGCGCTGATGGCAGTCGCCATGTACTTTGTCACCATGCAGTTTATTCCTGCTGAATTTGTTCTGCGTGATGCAACCTATACAAGTCTGGGTATTTATGGATGCTTCCTGGCAGGGCTGGTAGCAGGTCTGACTGTTGGCTTGTTGACCGGTTATTACACCTCGGACAACTATGCACCGGTAAGAGAAGTTGCCAAGTCGTGTGAAACCGGTGCCGCAACCAATATCATTTACGGCCTTGCGCTTGGTTACAAAAGTACAGTACTGCCTTATATCGCGATTGCGGCCAGCATCTTTATTTCCTGGGATCTTGGCGGTATGTACGGGGTGGCAATTGCCTCATTGGGCATGCTCGGCACCTTGGTTATCGCGTTGACTATTGATGCGTATGGACCGGTAGCAGACAACGCTGGCGGTATCGCTGAAATGGTAGGGCTTGATAAGGAAGTGCGTCGTCGCACTGACATTCTCGACTCTGCTGGTAATACCACTGCTGCGATCGGCAAAGGTTTTGCAATAGGTGCTGCTATTCTTACCTCTCTGGCCTTGTTCGCGGCCTTCCTGACCAGTGCGGATGCACTGATGAAGGAGCAGCGTGGTGATGATTTTGACCTGCTGGGCTCGATAAACCTGCTGGACCCGGTCGTGTTCGTAAGTCTGTTCATGGGAGCCGTGCTACCTTTCCTGTTTACCGCAATGACTATGAAGTCTGTTGGTAAAGCTGCATTTGATATGATCGAAGAGGTGCGTCGTCAGTTCCGGACTATTCCTGGCCTTATGGAAGGCACTGGTGTACCAGATTATGCCGAGTGTGTGGCTATCTCAACTAAAGCGGCATTGCGTGAAATGATTGCGCCTGGCATCCTGATCATGGGTACTCCCTTGGTGGTGGGATATCTGTTTGGTGTGCCTGCAGTAGCGGGAATGCTGGCGGGCTCACTGGTAACCGGCGGTGTGCTGGCAATTGCGTCGTCGAACAGCGGCGGTGCCTGGGATAATGCCAAAAAATATATTGAAGCAGGCAACCTCGGTGGTAAGGGATCTGACGTACACAAAGCAGCGGTAGTGGGAGATACCGTAGGTGATCCTCTTAAAGATACATCAGGCCCGTCTCTGAATATCCTGATCAAGCTGTCTGCAATTCTGAGTCTGGTGTTTGCACCATTCTTTGTACAGTATGGTGGTGTGCTGATCGGAGGTTGATCAGTATTAAAACGGTTAAATAAAAAAGGGGCTTGGAGCCCCTTTTTTATTTTCAGCTGTTTATTGTTCAGTTGTTGATCGGGCGTCGTTCATAATGATAAAGCACCCATTCGGCTTGCTGGTAGCTTATGCCCTTATCAATCCATGTGGTGTATACCGGTCTGACACACTGATAAATGCGAAAAGAGCTTGTGTCTTCTATGATCAGGCCGCGCACCGAAGGATTCAGGGTATAGTTTGAAATTTCTACCAGCCTCCAGTCTTCCTGCATGGTCTTTGCGATACACTCATTACCAAACAGAAGATTTATATAAGGCAATTGAGTTTCCGCCCAGCCTTTGGCGGGAATCGTGAGGTTCAATAGTATATTTTCAAGATGCTCGGGGTTCTGTTCATCCTGGAATTCCAGCGATACCAGTTCGATGGGCTCGGCAGCCTGGTTTTGTGCAACAATCCGTAAACCGGCATTGCTGCTTTCGCTCCATGCGGTGGAGTAAATCGCGTATTTGACAGGCGGTTCCTTGTCATCGGGTTCAGGAGCCTGTGCGACGGTCAGCTGCGCAGTCATGACTGCGCTGGCCAGCAGCATACAAAGCAGAGAATCAGTAGCTGTTGACATGGTTTTGTTACCCGTTTTAGAGATTAGCTGGTGTCGCGAAGTGAAGGCTTTCGAGGTTATCCGAATTTCGATGCGTTTTTTATCCTGGTTTGCCCACAACAGCAACAGCCCATTACTTCAGTAGTTTGATTATGTGCTGATTGCAGTTTTTTGCAAGTCCGGGGGATAATGC
>JBDNGQ010000290.1:0-2239 GCA_041689205.1 Pseudohongiellaceae bacterium
CTGCGCCGGCAGATCCATGCCTGCAAAAGCGATAGGTAGTGGCGCAACATCGACCTCTGCTGCGGCAATGGCATTAACGGCCTCGGAACTGTTCAGTACCGCCAGCGGGTAGTCAGTCAGGTCTGCCTGCAGACTGATCTGGTCGGGGCTCCACTGGCCATTGAAACACAGGCTGCCCTCCGGGCCTCCTGCCTGCCGCCAGCATTGCTGTTGCGCCGAAACCTGTTGCGCAGAGAGCAGCATGGCAGCCGGCTGGCTAAGCTGCCAGTCCCCCGCAATTGACTGGATAGTGCCGCTGCGCAGAGTACCGTTCCAGATATTGTCTACCAGGCCGCCGGCAGCAGCCATCTGCAGGCTTGCGTAATCACTGGCTACGTCGAGATTAAATCGATGGTTATCCGGCTGTCCACTGAGTTCGGCCTTGAGACTCTGCACTTGCAGGCTGTCCTCAACAGTGCCGAGAACCGCGTCCCGTACTTGCAGATTCAAGGTGTTTGTCTGCTCGTTGTTATAGCTTCCCTGCACCAGAATCTGCGATATGCCGGTATCGCCAAACACCAGGTTGGTGGCTTCGGCATCCACCACGATTTCCGGTTGCTCGAGCGTGCCGGTGACTGAACCGCTGGCAACAATGCTGCCTATCGCGTCCGCATATAATTGTTCAATAAGAGGCGCGTTCACTTCAAATTGCAGATCTATGTTGTCGGTATAAGTGCCTGCCAGGGTAATGCTGTTGTCACCGCTTTGTATTGAAAAACCATCAATGCTGAACTGCTCGCCGTCTATTGCCAGGGTGCCACTGGCGGAAAGAGGGTAGTCGTTGAGCTGTCCTTCCAGCTTATCGATACTGAAGGTTCCCTGCAGCTCCTCGTTTTCGGTGCGCAGGCGTATGTTCCCGGCACTGGATAAAGCGCCGATGTCAAAACCCTCGGGGAGTTCGGTGTAGTAGACCGCAGGGTTTTGTTCTTCGAGCGTATAATCAAAGTCTACCGCGATGCCGGACTCCCAACCGACCAGTCCACTTCCTGAGAGACTCCCACTGGCCGATTCAACAGTAATGCTGTTAATGAACAGTTGCTGATCGCGCAGCTGCGTTTGCAGATTGACCAGCATGCTGCTCAATGTCTCAGAGCTGATGGTGCCGCTGCCACTGATATCCATCTGCTCTATCCAGCCCCGGGTTTGCAGACTCAGCTGTTCGAAACGGTAGCCGCTCAAAGCACTCAGCGGCAGCTCTTCCTGCAACAGCGTATGGGTGAGGTCCATCTGCATCTGTGCAGCATCACCTGCAGCAGTTGATTCAGCCAGACCGAGATAGATACTGCCGGTAGTCTGTAATTGCGCGGGAGATTCAAGCAGATGATCGATAGTGATGCTGTTGATATCACCGTTCAGACTCAAGCGTCCATTTGCGGCATTGATCTCTTCAGTCAGGGTGCCGCCATAGTGCCAGTCGATCTGGCCCTGCAACGGGAGTAATCTCGATAACTCCAGATCCAGATCAACATTAATATCCAGTAAACCATCAGCCAGTTCAAAGGAGCTCAGTTCCAGCTCTTCAACCTGCAGCAGATTGTCTTCAAGCCTTGCGCTAAAACCAAGACGGTCTATCTGGTACAGGGTATCCGCATAATTAACCTGGGCATCATTCAAGCTCACGTTATTCAGCTGCAGACTAACCGGCAGCGGCAGAATACGGGCAAAAGGATCTTCGTCAGTGGTGTCGGGAGCCGGTTCGTCTGCTGGCGCTGACCAGATTACCCGGAGTCCGTCAATGGCCAGTGATTCGAGGCTGAACTCACGGTATAAAAGTGGCAGAGGATTCCACCTGCTGTTCAGTTGCGCTATCTCAACGCTGTTGCCGTCGCTGCTGTAGCGAACCCGGTTGAGATTTATGCCCCACAACAGGGTGCCTTGTGTGCTCTCAT
Source organism: Pseudohongiellaceae bacterium (assembly GCA_041689205.1). Taxonomy (GTDB): domain Bacteria; phylum Pseudomonadota; class Gammaproteobacteria; order Pseudomonadales; family Pseudohongiellaceae; genus JAVVEG01. The sequence continues at coordinate 1,929 of JBDNGQ010000290.1, forward strand.
AGCTCAACGATGTAGTGTCATTACTGATAATGGTGGCAACCCGGTCAAGCGCCCAGCGACTGCCGAAGGACGTGCTCAGCAGGATGCTGATGCTGGCGATAATGATCAGTATCAGGGCAAGCACACTTAGCAGGCCGATCAGCAACACTCGTCCGGCTCTGTTACTTTTTGGAGCCTGGTCAGTGGACTTGGTATTTTCGGCGTTCACAGATCCGGCCCCATGGTGATGTGCAGGCGGAAGGCGCTATCAGAAATAGAGCGTGCTACGTCGATGCGTATAGGTCCGATCGGAGAGAGCCAGCGCGCGCCTA
>JBDNGQ010000291.1:0-21020 GCA_041689205.1 Pseudohongiellaceae bacterium
CAAGTGCCTGTTAGTCAAGTGCCTGTTGATCAAGCACCTGCAGGCCGGGTGCCGATATTGCGGCTGCTGCTGACGCTATTGCTGTTTATAGTTGCGATGATCGCACTGCTGCAGCAAGTGACCGTGCAATCGCAGCGCAGCTGGAACGATCAGCAGTTGGCGGTAATGCTCGGTGATGCCCATTATCGTTTGAATGCGCCGCAGCTGCAGTGGCTGCAGGAATTCTCAAGCTTGTATTTCAACGAACAGGGTGAGCAGGCCAGGGCATTGCTCGAAACCGAAGTCAATCTGCAGCTTGCCGAAGTATTTGCCGGTGCTGCTGGACGATTGCCAGAGTTTGCCGATTGGTACTATTCCCTACCCGGAGAATACAGCCGCATTTCGATGGCAATCCTGACCCGAATAAGTCTGGCTGATGGTACTTATCTGGCTGAGCGTGCTGCTTCCACGCTGTTTCCAACCGGTATCTGGAATGTCGAAATGATGCAGGCTCAACGGCAGCTTGCCGACATCGTGCTGGCCAATCAGCAGCAGGTGCGGGCAGCATGGCTGAGTGAAATCAGTGCGCGTCTTTCGCGCTATCAGGTGCCAGCCCCACTGAGCGCTGATATTAGCGGAGAACAGACAGACGTTCTTGTTCTGGACAATTTTTTAGCCCATATGCAGGCGCAGGAACAGCGTGCAGCGTTGGATCTGCGGATGTCACTCAGTACAGTGGCCGCGATGGGTGTGGCTGGCCGCACCCTGTGGCGTGCGGCTAGCCTGCGCAGTGCTGCAGTTGCAGGCAGAGCCACTGCCGGCCGGGTTGCCGCTCGCAGTGCAAGCCGTGTCGGTTCGGCTGCTCTTAGTGGTGGGGTTGTTTGTACACCGGCAGGAGCGCTTGCTTTGGGCTGTGCCGTCGCAGCCGGGGCGGCGGCATGGGTGGCCAGCGATTGGCTGTTATTGCAATTGGATGAGGCCTTGAACCGGGAGGAGTTGCTGGCGGCGATGCAATCGGGGCTGGATGAGTTGCAGCTGCTGACGGAGCAGGAATTGCTGAACAGTTACGATGGACTTGTTGCCGCCTGGTATGATTCCATTGCTGCCGATATCAGTACCGATTTTGTGCCGGTGCAGGTTCTGCAACGGTGAACAGGTTTCGTATTCTCGGAGAGCAGTATGGCAGGCAAGGCTGGATTTTATGATACGGGATTTAATATCAGCTGCATTGATACCGAACTTTCCCGGTCCGGGCTGGCTGCCTGTTATCTGATTGAACATAAAGGCATGGCGGGTTTCATTGATACGGGTGTTAACAGTACCGTGCCTCTGCTGCTGGAAGTGCTGGCGCGCAAGAAAATCCCAATCGAAAATGTGGCTTATGTGATGCCCACTCATGTGCATCTTGACCATGCCGGGGGTGCAGGCGCTTTGATGCAGCAGTTGCCCAATGCGCGCCTGTTGATCCATCCGCGTGGTGCGCGTCATCTTATCGATCCGCAAAAATTGCAGGCTGGTGCGATGGCAGTTTATGGAGAAGAGAGTTTCCGTCGCATGTACGGGGAATTAGTCCCGATAGCCGAGGAGCGTGTTACTGAGGTCAATGACGGATATACATTGGATTTTAATGGCAGAACATTAAGATTTTTTGATACGCCTGGACATGCAAAACATCATTACTGCATCCATGATGAATTAAGTGAAGGCCTGTTCACCGGAGATACGTTCGGTGCAAGTTATCCTGAGCTTAATGGTGGTCGACAGCGCTTTATTTTCCCGCCAACCACACCTATTCAATTTGACCCTCAGGCCTGGCACAGTACGCTTAATCGATTGATGGCGATGCAGCCAAAGCGGATATTTGTCACTCACTATGGCATGCATGAAAATCTGCAGCCATTGCTGAATCAGTTGCGCGGCTGGATAAATGAATACGTTGAGCTGGCGCATGAGTTCGCGGATAAGCCGGATCGCAAATCGGTGCTGCGTGATGCGCTGATGCAGGCAAGTATTAACACCCTGCTCGATTCAGGGTGCACGGTACCAATCAGCGAGATGAAGCGACTGCTGGGTATGGATATGGAATTGAATGCGCAGGGCCTTGATTACTGGCTTGGTCTGCAGGGGCTGTGAAGCGATAGGCTCCCTGGTGTCATTATAATTCTCCAGCAGCGGGTAAGGCCTGATTAACCAGGTTTACCAATTCTGTTGCATTGCGCGGAACGGGTACCAGTCGGCCATTCACAAACAGTGCCGGCGTTGAGCGAACACCTGCACGGGTGCCACCGCGTTGATCATTGCGAATTTTCTGGATTAAGGCGTCAGATCTCATATCCTCCTGGGCCTGCTCAATATCAAGATCAAGGTCCTGGAGATAAGCATCGAATTCTTCATCAACATCAGCCAGAGTCGACCAATAGGCCTGATTAACAAACAACAGATCATGCATTTCCCAGAATTTACCCTGTCTTCCTGCTGCTTCGGAATACAAGGCAGCTGTCCATGCATGCGGGTGTACATTGGTCAGCGGATAATGCCGAAATACCTGTTGTGCTTTCGAGCTGATATTGTTCCATGCCTGGGCCATGATCCGGTGCTCGGTGGCGCAGGCCGGACATTGGAAATCCGCATAGACCATCAAGGTGACCCCTTCTGGATCTCCGCGCACATGATCATCGGGTGCAATAACCGCAGGAGAATAAGTCCGGCCCTGAGCGATCAATGCATAGATGATGATCGCCAGCAGCAGTGGAACGCCGATATAAAGCGACCACTTTACCAGGTTCTTGTTGCGTTTCGCCTGCACTTCGGCAGCCTGTTGCTTTTGCTCGCGGATCCGTCGCTGTTCGTCTCGTTTACTCATTTTTCGGAAAATCCTGACTGGTTAATTGATGTGGCGAGTTTTAAGGTTTGCATGTGTTCAGAATTATTCGCTGAGAAACAGAGCCGGGTCAACCCGCACATTATTCAGATTGATGCTCCAGTGCAGATGCGGACCGGTTACTCTGCCGGTCTGACCTACTTTGCCGATCTGTTCCCCGGCCTCAACAACAGTGCCTGGTGTTACGTCAATGGTGTTCATATGGCAGTAGAGACTTATCAAGCCATGGCCGTGGTCGAGAATTATAGTATTACCGTTAAAGAAATAGTTTCCAGTAGTGCGGATTACACCTGGCGCTGGAGCGAAGATCGGAGTTCCTTCGGGCGCTGCGATATCCATTCCTGAATGCGGCGCACGCGGTTGATCATTGAAGAATCGTTTGAGTCCGAATGAACTGCTTTTAGGTCCTGCCACTGGCGAGCGCATCTGCATGACGGGTGTCAGTGAGCTGTCCCAGCTCGAAAACGCCTTGTTCATTTCAGCGCTCTCACGATTTATCCGTACCATGTCTTCCGTATTGGGATTGACCTGCCGGTCATTAGTAATAGTCAGGCGCTGCTCAACATATTTCTTATCATTCACAGTAAAGCTCAGGGTCTGCTTATAATCATCCGATATTTCCAGAGTGAACTCATGAACTCCAATGCGAGCATCAAGCGGAATGCCAATGACGGCATACTGTTGGCCATCATGATCAGCCAGCATGACGCGCTGATTACGGTAGTTTGCTGTTACGGCACGGGTGCCGGTAGGAATAATCGCAATCCCGCCAGGCACCAGCGAGGACTGCGGCAGTGCAGTCACTGTGACTGCATGAGCGGCTCCGACAGGAATGGCAAGCGCAAACACCAGCGAGGAAAAAAACAGCATTAATCTCATGAAATTATCTCCTTAACCGTACTTATTATTTTACCGTGTTGCAGGATGGTGGTCATTTCAGCGCCGCTACTCAGCTGTGCGCTGCTGCGCAGTACCTTGCCATGCATATCATAACTGATGCTGTAACCGCGGTTGAGTGTCTGCAGAGGGCTGACATTCTCCAGGCCGCGGCTGAAGTTCAGCAACTGTGTCTGTCGGTTTTTTAGAGTCTGCTGCAAGGCCCGCTGCAGGCGCGCATTGAGACTTTGCTGCTGCAGTCTGTAATGACGCATTCTGCTGGCAGGGGAGTGCAGCAGCAGTGCTGAACTCAAACGGTGGACTTTGTTATGGACCTCCCGCAAGCGGTTCTGGGTAGCACGCAGTAAACGGCCCTCAAGCATGTCCAGGGTTTGCGCATGTTCCTGCAGGCGTCGGCCAGGATGTTTTAGACGCTTGAGCAGCCACTGCAACTGTTGATTACAGGCGCCAACACGCTGCATGATCAGGCTTTGCAAGGTCAATATATAACCGTTGAAACCCTGCAGATACTCTTCCTGATCGGGGCTCAATAATTCAGCCGCAGCGGATGGCGTCGGTGCGCGCAGATCAGCGACGAAATCGGCAATAGTGAAATCGATTTCATGGCCGACTGCGCTGACGATCGGCAGCTCACTGGCGAAGATTGCCCGCGCCACGCTTTCTTCATTAAATGCCTGCAGATCTTCCAGCGAGCCGCCACCGCGACCCACGATTAAAACATCAAGCCCAAGTTCCTCGGCGCGCCGGTTGGCAGTCTGTATGGCCTTAACAATTGCAGGTGCTGCCTCAGTTCCCTGAACAGCCACCGGCAAAACAGTGATTCTGATAGCAGGAAAGCGACGGGCAAAAACGCTCAGAATGTCATGCACCGCTGCGCCAGTTGAGGAGGTGATCACCCCCACATGACGGCAATGTTCCGGCATCGCTTGTTTCAGTGCCGGGTCGAACAGGCCTTCAGCAGAGAGTTTTGCTTTTAATTCCTCAAATGCGCGCTGCAGAGCACCGGCGCCGGCTTCTTCCATGCTGTCGATAATCAGTTGATAGTCGCCGCGGCCTTCATAAATGCTTAATCGGCCGCGCACAATTATCTGAGCGCCATTAGCAGGTCGAAATCGCACTGTCGTATTGCGATTGCGGAACATCGCACAACGGATTTGCGCATTTTGATCTTTGAGTGTCAGATACCAGTGCCCGGAGCCGGGAACCGTGAAATTGGAGATTTCCCCCTCTACCATCACCGCCGAGAAGTTACTCTCCAACAAAGAACGGGCGAGCCGGTTTAGGCTGCTGACAGAAAGTATGTCGCGCACAGGAGCGGGGTCAGCGGAGTAATTAGTGTTTGTTTCGAATAATGACATCGGATCATCATACCCCAGCACTCGATCTGAATAAACGAGCAGATCCTTTTCTGCGGATCCGTTGATCTGAAACAACAGTGACAGCATATTTAAGAGGGGCTTAATCAAAAACTGGCTATAGTGGCTGAGTGATCGATTTTCCTCACCAAGCGGGTTTTATTATGAACAAATCAGTAGATATGACCTCCTATTCTGTATGGGATCGGACCACGCGTTTGTTTCATTGGATTAACGTGCTGTGTGTGCTGGGTCTGATCAGTATAGGTCTGGTGATTTTGAATGGCAGCGCCTTAGGTATAAGCACTGAGGGTAAGGTTGACTTGAAGATTTTGCATGTCTGGTTTGGCTATATATTCTCACTGAATCTGCTGTGGCGGATCGTCTGGGGTTTCTTCGGTAATCGTTATGCACGCTGGTCTGCCGTGCTTCCAGTGGGTCGCGGCTATCTGAGTTCATTAAGATCTTATACCCATGGGCTGCGCAGCGGCGATGCGCCGGCTTATAAGGGGCACAATCCACTGGGGCGCCTGAGCCTTGCGCTGATTTTCATGCTGCTGATTGCGCAGATGGTGACCGGTCTGGTGCTGGCTGGCACGGATCTGTACTTCCCGCCGTTCGGTCATGAATTCGCAGAATGGGCTACTGCGGCCGGTGAGGATCACAGCAGACTGGAGGGGCTGCAGCCGGGTCAAAAGGAGATGCTTGATCCTGAGGGGTACGCGGCTATGCGTGAGTTCAGAACCCCTTTTATTACTATCCACAAATGGGCATTTTTCGCGCTTTTATTTTCTATCGTATTACATATAGCAGCAGTGGTTGTTTCGGAAATCAAAGAAAGAAATGGTCTTATTTCTGCAATGTTCAGCGGATCCAAAGTATTTGATAAAAAACCTGAAGATTGAGAGACGCTTAATACTGCATTAAGAATTATTCACTAGATTAGGCAACATGATCCTTTAACCCGGAGTCCAGATCATGTTGTCCAATCCAGTGTACATACAGGAAAATTTCTTCGGGTCGACTGAACCTGCCAGAGCAGCCTCTTCAAAAGCCGACATTGTCAGCTTGCACAATGTCCTGTCACCTCAGCGGCTGATCCTCGAAAAATTTATCCAAGTCCGTTATGCTGATTGCTATCACGCCAGCGTGGATCATTTTTTGCCCTTGTTACTTGCTGCACAGGCTGGTGAATCTGTGGTGGGCGTGCTGGGTCTGTGCCCTGGCAACAGGGGGCGTTTTTTTGTTGAAAATTACCTTGATCAATCCATTGAACAGATAATTACATCGCGCACAGGATCTTTTACCGATCGCGCCAGAATCATCGAGACAGGTAATCTTGCCGCGAGCCGAGGTGGCAGCCAGCTCCTGTTTATTGTGCTGACTGAACTGCTGTATCGCTCCGGGTTCCGGTGGATTACGTTCACCGCAACCATACAGGTCAGCGCCTTGCTGCAACGACTGGGTTTCGCTCCTGAAATTATCTGTGCAGCCAGCCCTGAGAAGCTGGCTAATAAAGGCAAGGGCTGGGGCAGTTACTACGATAACAAGCCTTATGTAGTAAGAGGCGATGTTGAACGGGCTCATAGCGCGCTTGAGCGTAATCAGTTTGCTCGCAACGTGTTGCAGGATCACGGCGAAATAATCCAGCTGCTCACGGCTCAACTGCAAATTGAAGGTGACATCGTTGCAGATGAATAAGACCTGGGAAAGTATTTGCTCAAAGGCTGTTGCCAGTCCTGATAAGCCTGCCTTAATTCACTATGATGGGCAACTGCGCACGGCATATACATGGGCAGGTTTGCAAACAGCGGTGACGAATCTGGCGGCACAATTGCGTCGGGACGAGCTCGAAATTGCAGCGCTTTATGCCAGTAATTCTCCTGCCTGGGTGGTGACCGATATTGCCTGCGAGCTTGCGGGAGTAACACTGCTGCCATTACCTGGATTCTTCTCGACTCAACAACTGCAGCACGCCTTGAACGAAGTGCAGGTTGATGCGCTGTTTACAGATCAACCGGATCGTTTGTCACAGCTTATCGGTCAGCCAGTGAAAGCGCAGCAAAGTATTCATTGCCTCACGTATCTGATTGTTGATGTCGCAACAAGCGACAGGCATTTTCGTTCGCAGAAGGTGCTGCCGCCGAATACTCAGAAAGTAACTTTTACTTCCGGCTCAACGGGCGTGCCTAAAGGCGTATGTCTCAGTTCGACCCACCTGCATCAGGTTGCTGATTCAATAATGGCGGCCACTGATTCATGCAGAATTGACACTCATCTTTGCGTGCTGCCTTTGGCGATACTGCTGGAAAATGTCGCGGGCATCTACGCACCTCTGGCGCGGGGCGCACAGGTAATTGTTGCGACCGAGGCAGCGCTTGGCTTCAACGGAGCCACTGGGTTTAATCTGTCAGCTTTTCTGGCAGCACTGCAGGATTGTCAGCCAAACAGTTTGATTGTTTTTCCTCAGTTACTCGAGGCATTGGTCTGCTGCAGTGAAGCAGGCTGGAAGTTGCCACCCACGCTGCGATTTGTCGCTGTAGGAGGCGCTACTGTCGGGGCCGAACTGCTCAACCGGGCCTGGCAACAGGGTTTACCGGTTTATGAAGGCTATGGACTGTCCGAGTGTGGATCAGTGGTTAGCTTGAACACCCCGGCAGCGCGAAAAAACGGCAGTCTTGGCAAACCTTTACCTCACCTGCATGTGGAGATTATCGACGGTGAGATAGTCGTGCATGGCTCGAAATTTTCAGGCTATGTGGGTGACCCCGATTCATGGCGAAAGAAAGACAGCAGCGGCAGTTTTGCAACAGGAGACCTTGCATCAATGGATAGCGAAGGATTCCTGCACTTTAGCGGGCGCCGTAAAAACCTGCTTATTTCCTCCTTTGGGCGAAACATCAGTCCTGAATGGCTTGAGACCGAACTTTCGGCGCAGCCGGTTATCGCTCAGGTATTTGTGTTTGGAGATGGGCAACCCTTTTGTGTGGCTTTGATTGCGGCTCAGTCTTATGGAACAAGCAATTTTGATATAGAGATTGCGGTGAAACACGTCAATTCGAATCTGCCTGAATATGCCCGCATTAAACGCTGGCATAGACTTGATGTTCCTTTTGCGGTGGGTAAGGGGCTCGCAACTGATCTGATGACAACTAATGGCCGACCGCGCCGAGGGCAGATTAAGCAACGGTTTAGCGCTGAGATAGCAGCTTTATATAGAAATGATGATATTCAGGAGTATACCGATGGCGTTTTATCAGAAGTTAAAACAGGGCACTGAGGTCGAGCGACTGCAATTGGTGAACAGTGAGATTATTCAACGGTGCATGAGCAGGAATATCACGCTCGATGAGTATGTCGCTTTTCTGACCGAGGCTTATCATCACGTTAAGTTTACCGTACCACTGTTAATGGCAACGGGTTCGCGTCTGCCCGATAGCCAGGAATGGCTGCGTGAAGCAGTAGCTGAATACATTAAAGATGAAGTCGGGCACCAGGAGTGGATACTTAATGACATTGCAGCCTGCGGCGCCGATAAGGAAAAGGTGCGCCACAGTCAGCCAGCCACGGCAACTGAATTGATGGTGGCTTATGCCTGGGATATGGTTTCGCGTCGCAATCCTGTTGGATTCTTTGGAATGGTCCACGTGCTCGAAGGCACCAGTGTGAATCTCGCCGATCAGGCTGCTGAACACATTAAGCAGGCTCTGGGTCTGCCTGAGAACGCGTTCACTTATCTGCGCTCCCATGGTTGCATTGATCAAACCCATATCAGGTTTTTGGAACAACTTCTTGATAGATTTGATGATACTGAAGAGCAGTCATTAATCACTCACAGCGCAAAGATATTCTTCCAACTTTATAAAGGTGTATTTGATAGCCTGGTGTCAGCTGATTCATCGCTCATCCAGAGGAGATAAATTCATGAACATTCAGGGCAAAACAGTGGTGCTTACCGGGGCTACTGGCGGCATCGGTAATGCTATCGCAAGATCCCTGGCGACGGCAGGTGCCCGCCTGATACTGGCAGGTCGGGATAAGATGCAGCTGGATAGACTGATTACAACCTTACCGGTTGCAGGCGCTCCGCATATAGCCCTTACGGCCGATTTGTCAGAGCGTGCGGGCAGACAGGCGTTAGTGGCAGCCTGTGCCGGCTGCGCAAGCGGCATTGACGTGTTGATAAACAACGCCGGACTCAGTGATTTTTGCTTTCTGGAGGCGACCGATCCTGCGATGATCAGCGCTATGCTCAACATAAATCTGTTGGTGCCGTTGCTTCTTGGCGTTGAGTTGCTGCCTCTTCTGAAGCAAAAAGATCGCGCTGTGATAATCAATATCGGTTCTATCTTTGGCGGAATCGGGTATCCAGGATTCAGCGTTTATTGTGCCAGCAAGTTCGGCTTAAGAGGATTCAGCGAAGCCTTACAGCGAGAATTTGCAGGTTCGGGGATAGAGGTGCTTTACCTGGCGCCCAGAGCGACTAAGACCCCTATCAACAGCTCAAGGGTAGTGGAGATGAACAGGACTCTTGGCAATAGCATGGATGATCCGCAACGGGTTGCTGATGTTATCTGTCAGCGAATATCGGCTGACCGTTGGGGTAGTTGTGCGATAGGTTGGCCAGAACGTTTTTTCCTCTGGCTTAACGGCGCATTTCCGGGACTTGTCAGCCTCGCTCTGCGTCGTCAACTACCAGCAATTAAGAAGTTTGCGACAGCGGAACCCGTTAGTATTCATACAATGAAATTCAGAGGAGATGATCTATGAAATCTACGCAAATATTAACCGCTGCACTATTATGGTCAGCGATCTTGTACACCTCACTAGCCTCTGCGCAAATGAATTCTGAAATTCTGGACTTACAGCAGAGCTGGGCTGAAGTAAATTATCTGACCGAAGGTAAGGCCAGGGTCGAAGCCTTTGAAAAACTTGTTGATCAGGCAGAGCAGGTAACGGATAAATATCCTCAACATGCTCAAGCATGGATCTGGAGTGGCATCATCAAATCGACTTATGCCGGTGCAAAAGGTGGATTAGGTGCGCTGTCATCAGCGAAATCTGCTAAATCCGAGCTTGAAAAAAGCTTGCAGCTGGATCCGGCCGGCATGAATGGTTCCGCCTATACGACATTGGGTATGCTCTATCTCAACGTGCCAGGCTGGCCGGTTGGTTTCGGCAGCAAGGGAAAAGCAAAAGATTTGCTGGATAAAGCATTACAGCTGGCTCCTGATGATATTGATACCAATTATTTTTACGCAGAGTACTATTTTAAAGAAGAAAACATGGCTGACGCTGAAAGATATTTGTATCGTGCGCTAAGTGCAGCGGGCAGACCAGGTCGCGAGCTTGCTGATCAGGGGCGGCATGGCGATATAGAGAAAATGCTTCAGCAAATCAAGGATGCCCGTTAAACGGAGAATTGAATGCAGGTTTTATTGGTTGAGGACAATGCTCTGCTTGCTGCAGCAGTGGTAAGGGCATTAAAAACGGCGGGATTCACTGTCAATCATGTCAGTACTGGTGAAAGTGCGCTGACTGCGATAAAAACCAGTAATCCAGATATTGTCATTCTTGATCTTGGACTGCCTGATATTGATGGTCTGGAAGTACTGCGACGTGCTCGTCGCGATAATTTCACCAATCCCCTGTTGATCCTTACGGCCAGAGACAAAATCCAGGACAAGGTTTTCGGGCTCGATTGTGGCGCGGATGACTATCTGGCAAAACCGTTTGAAATTGACGAATTACTGGCTCGACTGCGGGCTCTGGAACGTCGGCTTGGCAGCGTCACCAGCAAGGATATAACCATTGGTTCAGTCAGTCTGGATACGCACAGCTATGAAGTAAGCGTAAACGACGAAATTATCAGCACTTCCCGGCGCGAATACATGTTGCTTAAGGCGCTAATGGAATCCAACAGCAAGGTCCAGACTCGCGATATGTTAGACAGTAAACTTTATGGCTGGGGAGAGGAGATCAGCAGCAATGCTGTTGAAGTGCATATTCATAACCTGCGTAAAAAGCTTCCGGAGAATTTTATTCAGACTGTGCGAGGGGTTGGATACGTGATCAAAAAGTTCGCTGATACCGGGTCATAATCCAGCTCATGGTCTCGATCCGACAGTTTTTAACATGTATTCTAATTGCAATAATAGTGCTGGTAAGTTTTTTGTCAGCACTGCGAGGCTACAGACAAAGCATGTTGGAAGCAGAGCGCTTGTTTGACCTGCAATTGCTTGAGCATGTTAAGTTGCTCAGTCTTTTGAATCCATCTTCTTATACTCTGGACGTCCCCGTTGTATATGATGAACTGCTGTTGCCAGTTCAACCGGATATCAATCTGGGAGCGCAGATGGCTATCTCCTATCAGATTTTTGATAGTAATGGAGGTGCAGTTCTGCACTCCAGAGACGCATCGACTGACAATTTTGCACCTTTTGATATTGGTTATCACGACGTAAATTTTGCTGGTTATCGTTGGCGCGCACTTGTGATTCAGGATCCTGATGATCAGCATTGGGTGATGGCAGCGCAGCGCTATGATGTGCGCTATCAACTGGCTGAGAGTGTGATACTGGAAGCAGTTATTCCCACCGTATTGAGCATTCCGCTGGCAGGGATACTTATCTGGTTTATTATTGGTTATGGCCTGAGACCGATTGCGCAGTTGGCCAAGGAGGTTCAGTCCCGTGAGGCCAGTGATCTCAGTTCTGTTGAACTCGAAAATGTACCCAAAGAACTGGCACCGCTGACTCGTTCCACGAACGAATTGTTGCGACGGTTACAATCCTCTTTTGCACGGGAAAAACGCTTTGCCGCAGATGCTGCTCATGAACTGAGAACGCCCATCAGTATTCTAAAAGTGCAGGTGCATAATTTGTTGAATGAGCTGCAGGAGCCGCACGCAACTCTTAATGAACTTCGAGCCGGTATCGATTCAATGGGGCATTTGGTCGAACAGATTCTAGTCCTCAATCGTACTGCGCCAGATCAGTATATGGTGCAGTTTGTGTCAGTTGATCTTTATGAGATAGCTAAAGAGGTTGTCAGCAGCGAGTTCGAACAGATACTTCGGCGTAATCAGACCTTTGAGTTAATCGGAGAGCCCGCATTGGTCCGTGGAGATGCTACCGCGCTGCGCTCTTTGTTGTTAAATATTCTTGCGAACGCTTCGAAATACACCCCTGAAAATGGCCAGATTCGAATGTTGGTAAGAATCAATGCCGAGCAGGTATTACTGGCAATTGAGGATTCAGGACCAGGCATACCTGAATCACACCATGAGCGTGTATTTGACCGGTTCTATCGCCTTGACGGAGATCGTCATCCTACAGAAGCAGGTGGGTCTGGTCTGGGTCTATCAATTGTCAAGCATATTGTAGACATGCATGGCGGCAGTGTTAATTTATCGCGGTCTGAGGAGTTGGGCGGACTTTGTGTCACCATTGTTTTAGATTCAATAACGACGGGCGGTCTGGCATGAAGATGGGTGCTATGAGCAGACTGCGCGGTCTCCTTAGGTACTCAGATGCCGGCTGCCTCTTGATTTTCAGTTTATTTTTCCCGGTTTACGTGTCAGCTCAGACTCCCGTATTTGAAATCGAAATTCGTGATCATTTGTTTTATCCATCCGAATTGACCATACCCTCCGGGCTGAAAGTTAAACTGATTATCTATAATCGGGATGCATCGCCGGAAGAGTTTGAAAGCTTTGAGTTGAACCGCGAAAAAGTCATCATGGGTAAAAGTCAGGGAATTGTTTTTATCGGGCCTTTAAAACCGGGTGAGTATTCTTTTTTTGGTGAATTTAATCCTCGCACTGCACAGGGGAAGATCATTGCCGACTAAAAAAAATCTACCTTTCGTGCGTTCAGCGGACAGAGTGCCATTATCATGATCAGTGCCGTTATAATTGTTCTGCGCGAAGTGCTGGAAGCGATGCTGGTCATTTGTATTTTGTTGGCTTCCTCCAGTGCCCTGGGTATCAATCGTCGCTGGCTTGTTTATGCGCTGGCGGCCGGGCTTGCAGGGGCGTTCAGCTATGCGTTTATGTTCAATGATATTTCACAGTTATTTGAAGGTTTTGGTCAGGAAATATTCAATGCAACGATGTTAATTTTCATTGCGCTGTCTCTGTCTGCCTACAACCTGGTGGCGATCTGGTTTTTAAAGACCGGCAGAATCACGCTGGCACCAGGGCTTATTTATCTTGCTCTGATAAGTAGTGTCAGTTTTGCGATGACCAGGGAAGGTTCAGAAATTTATATTTACGTCTATGCTTATGGAATTGTAGCTGACAACATTTCTACTGTGGTGTCTGGCGGCATGATAGGGGCTGGCATTGGTCTCAGCCTCGGCATTTTCATCTACTACGGCTTAGCATCGCTGGCACCCGAAAAGCGAATAATTGTCAGTTGTGTACTGGCTCTATTGATGACCTCAGGTATGTTATCTAAGGCCGTTCTGTATCTTATTCAGGCGGACCTGCTGCCCGCGCAGCTGCCCTTGTGGGATAGCTCAAATGTCATTTCTGAATCTTCACTGATGGGTGAGTTATTGCATGCGATGCTGGGTTACGAGGCTAACCCAACAGCCATCCAGGTATTGGTATACCTCGGCAGTTTGCTTCTGTTCTTTGCTTATTTCTGGTTGAGATTCGATCCAGTCTCTCTGCTCCGGAGACATTCATTGCAACGAAAAAAATCATAATAGCGTAGACAAAGTTTATGATCCTTATGTACAGCCCCTGGAGCGGGAGCGGGAGCGGGAGCTGGAGCGGGAGCTGGAGTTGCGAGGCGTATACCAGACCGATGACGATGCTGTCGAGGATGATATCCTTCGCCATCGCATCGGATTTGGTGTTGCAATAACCGAGCGCATATATGCGGAGATTCAGACCAAAAGCATAGAGCTCCCTGGTGGTACAAACCGACTTGATGGGCATGAGCTGGAAACAAAAATCCAATTAACCGAGCAGGGCGAATACGGGGCCGACTGGGGACTTTTGCTTGAGCTGGGGCGCCAGCGCAGCGAGAGCATTGCAGAGTTTTCGGTTGCTGCTGGCAAAGCAGTGGGGCAGTTGGGTTGGGACTCTGAACACTGGCGTGGAATACGAATTTAGTTCAGCTATTGTCAACGAATTCGATACTCGCATGGCCGCACAACTGCGCTATCGTTATCGGGAATAGCTGGAGCCTGCTATTGAAGTATACGCTGATGAATTTACCCGTGGCGCAGGCCCGGTGCTTACCGGGCTCATCCGTACTGACGGTAAAGCGAAATGGCGCTGGGAGACGGGCATTATTTTCCCTCTCAATAACACGACACCGGAGCGCAGTCTGCGGTTCCTGCTGGAATATGAGTTCTAAGAAGCCTTCCTAAGTCTGGTTAAGATTAATTTAAGAAATCTTTGCTAATCTCATCAATAGATTGCCTGTCTGTACTCATCTTCGTAAGTTATTCTGGAAAAATGAATGTACTATGCGCCAGCATTGCCACTCTATGCCGATTCAAAACCGCTGATTCTGAAAAATGGAAAGGTCGTCAGATTATTGGCTGCGGCAGGTTTAAATGACTTTGATCACGTCTGGAACTCGCCACATAATTTTGTTGAGCCCATAAATGGTCGCCGTGGCGGTTGGAGTGGTGTGTCTATCTTAAAGGTCTCAGATGGGATTGGTGGTTTTTCAAATTTTTATCTGAAGCGTCAAGAGAATCAGCATCGCTACTCATGGCATTACCCATTTAAAGAATTGACATTCGCTCATGAAGTTAAAGCGCTGGGTCTTGCGGCCTTGCATGATTGGCCTGCGGTGGAGTTGGCAGCTTTTGGGTTCAGGCGCGCAGGTAGTTCACGCCAGTCGATAATACTGACACCGGAAATCTGCCTTCAGCCACTCAGCTATTATCAGCAGAATTTATCTGAGTTGCCTGAAAGTTTTGATTTTTTACGCCGGGTGGGTCAGCAGTTACTCAAGATTCACCGTGCTGGCTGGCGGCATGGCGCTTTGTTTCCGGCACATATGTTCGTTGATGCAGGTACAGGCGAATTGCAATTGATTGATTTTGAGCGTGCCCGCAACAGATACCGACCAGTCAATGCGGCGAGTGTTGATTTTATTCAGCTGTTTAAACGGAGTGAGTGGCTGCCCGATGCCGCTTTAAACGCGCTGCTCGAGGCTTACAGAGATGTGGTGCCAGCATTAATTCCGCGCTTGCAAGCCCAATTTCCTCACCGGAATCTTAGTTTATGAAAACTGACATCAGCTATGCCCGAGTGAAAACAGATCAGCAATCTGCGGATTCCTACAGTAACAGGAAGCGCGGCAAACACAGCCAGGAGATGGCTATGATGGCCGATGCAATGACCAGGACCGAGGCTGTGCAAACGGTACTCGATGCACCTTGCGGTGTCGGACGTGCCAGCATCTGGCTGGCACAACAGGGGTATCGGGTTGCAGGTATTGATCTGGGCGATGCTGCGCTGGCACGCGCAGGTAAAGAGGCAGCAGATGCTGGCGTTACAGTCTCATTTGAAAAACAGGATCTTTTTAAGCTGACTTATCAGGACAAATCGTTCGATGCGACCTTGTGTTTTCGTCTGCTGCATCATTTTGAGAGCCCGCAACTGCAAAGCAGCATTGTCGGTGAAATATGTCGTGTGAGCAGCCGCTACGTCATTATTTCCACTATCTCCCCACTGTCGTTTACTTCAATGCGGCGGAGAATCCGTTATTGGCTGAGCGGTAAACCCATAAAACAATATCCGGTTTCCAGCAGCAGGCTGGATTCAATGTTTGCCATAGCTGGTTTTGAACCCCATGGGCGGGTGAAGCGGTCAGCCTTGCTGCACTCCCTGCAACTGCATGTGTACAGGAGGAAATGAGGTCTATATAATCGCGTTTTTGTAGATAGGTGAAAAACTTATGTTACGCATTGCTGAAGAAGCCCTGACATTTGATGACGTTCTGCTTCTGCCCGCCCACTCCACCGTTCTCCCCAAAGAAGTTTCTTTAAAGACCCGGCTCACAGCCTCGATCGCGTTGAATATACCGCTGGTTTCCTCTGCGATGGATACGGTTACTGAAGCCCGGCTCGCTATCGCCATGGCTCAGGAAGGCGGTCTTGGAGTAATTCACAAGAGCATGAGCATTGAGCAACAGGCCCGGGAAGTGCGTCAGGTCAAAAAGTTCGAGAGTGGCGTAGTTAAAGACCCTATCACAATTTCTCCTCAATCCAGCATTTCAGAACTGATCGCGTTGATGCGCGAGAATGATATTTCCGGAATGCCTGTCGTTGAAGGCAATGATCTGGTGGGTATTGTTACCAGCCGGGATGTGCGTTTTGAAAGTAATTTCGACGCCTCGGTGGCATCCATTATGACCCCGAAGGACAGCCTGGTAACGGTTCGGGAGAATGCCTCGATTGATGAAGTAAAAGAGCTTTTGCATATTCACCGTATTGAAAAAATTCTGGTCGTGAATGAAAAATTTCAGCTGAAAGGCCTGATTACCCTCAAAGATATTCGTAAATCGGAAGATTTCCCGGATGCTTGTAAAGATCACCTGGGCAGATTGCGTGTGGCGGCGGCAGTCGGCACCGGTGCCGATACCGAGGATCGCGTAACTGCTCTGGTCGAAGCCGGAGTCGACGTGATTGTAGTTGATACCGCTCACGGTCACTCTCAGGGCGTTATCGATCAGGTGCGACGAATTAAAGGGCTGTATCCCGATCTGGCCGTGATTGGCGGCAACATTGCCACTGCCGATGCCGCCAGAGCGCTGGCCGCTGCTGGTGCCGATGCCGTTAAGGTCGGTATCGGCCCAGGATCTATCTGCACTACTCGCGTTGTGACCGGCGTGGGTGTGCCGCAGATGACTGCGGTTTCCAATGTCGCCGAAGCATTAAAAGATACCAACGTATGTATCATTTCCGATGGTGGCATTCGTTTCTCCGGTGATATCGCCAAAGCGATTGCTGCCGGCGCTCATGTGGTGATGGCGGGTAGTCTGCTGGCTGGCTCGGAAGAAGCTCCTGGTGAGGTTGAGCTGTTTCAGGGCCGAAGTTACAAAGCTTATCGAGGGATGGGTTCATTAGGGGCGATGTCGCACCGGGAAGGGTCCAGTGACCGCTATTTTCAGGATTCCAGTTCCGGGTCCGAAAAACTGGTTCCCGAAGGCATTGAGGGACGCGTTCCCTACAAAGGACCTATGTCTGCGATTGTGCATCAACTGATGGGCGGTCTGCGTTCGAGCATGGGCTATACCGGCTGTGCTGATATGCAGGAAATGCGCACCAAACCGGAGTTTGTCAGAATCACGACCGCGGGCATGAATGAGAGTCATGTGCATGACGTAAGCATTACTAAAGAAGCTCCCAACTACCGCTTAGGTTGATCAATGACAGCAAATAATCTACACAGCCAGAAAATCCTGATTCTGGATTTCGGCTCGCAGTACACTCAGCTGATTGCTCGCCGTATCAGGGAGCTTGGCGTTTATTGTGAGATATGGAACCATCAGCACAGTGAGCAGGATGTGCGCAGGTTTGCCCCGCAGGGAATAATTCTTTCCGGTGGCCCAGAAACAGCGACTACTGCAGATGCGCCACGAGCTCCCGATTTTCTGTTCCATCTGCAGTTGCCGATTCTGGGTATCTGTTATGGTATGCAGACCATGGCGGAGCAGTTGGGCGGTAAAGTCGAGGCATCTGCTGCGTCTGAATTTGGTTATGCGGAAGTTGATATGCCAGAGAAGAGTCTGCTCTTTGATGGTATAGAAGATCGTATAAGCACTGCAGGCATGCCCCAGCTGGATGTCTGGATGAGTCATGGCGATAAAGTGGTTAAGCTGCCTCCGGGTTTTAAAGTAATCGCTGAGAGTGATGGCGCGCCGATAGCTGCAATGGCGGATGAGTCACGGCAATTCTATGGTATCCAGTTTCACCCAGAAGTGACTCACACTCTGCAGGGTTTGAGGATTCTTGAACGCTTTGTAAGAAAAATTTGTGGCTGTGAGGCGCTGTGGACCTCAGCAAATATTATTGATGATGCGATCGCTGTTATTCGTAAAAAAGTTGGCAGCGATCATGTGCTGCTGGGTCTTTCCGGTGGTGTTGATTCTTCGGTAGTGGCAGCACTGCTGCATAAAGCTATCGGCACGCAACTGACTTGTGTGTTCGTTGATAATGGCTTGTTGCGTCTGAATGAAGGCGACCAGGTGATGGCCACTTTTGCCAACAATATGGGCGTTAAGGTCATTCGGGTAGATGCTGAGGAAAAGTTCCTGTCCGCCCTGGCTGGCGTTGCCGACCCCGAAAAAAAGCGCAAAGTTATCGGCAACACTTTCATTGAAATATTCGATGAAGAAGCTGGCAAAATCAAAGATGTTAACTGGCTTGCTCAAGGCACCATCTATCCAGATGTGATTGAGTCTGCCGCATCAAAAACCGGTAAAGCGCATGTCATAAAATCGCATCATAACGTCGGTGGTCTGCCCGAAACAATGCGCATGAAACTGGTAGAGCCTTTGCGCGAACTGTTCAAGGATGAGGTGCGTAAAATCGGTCTCGAACTGGGGCTGCCTTATGAGATGGTGTATCGTCATCCATTCCCTGGCCCGGGCCTTGGCGTGCGGATACTAGGCGCTGTCAGTAAACCCTACTGCGATATTCTGCGACGTGCGGATGCTATTTTTATCGACGAATTGCTGAAGTCAGGTTTTTATCACAAAGTCAGCCAGGCGTTCGCCGTGTTTATGCCAGTCAAGTCAGTTGGTGTGGTGGGCGATGCGCGACGATATTCGTATGTGATAGCACTGCGCGCGGTAGAGACTATAGATTTTATGACTGCGCGCTGGGCGCACCTGCCTTATGAGTTACTGGAGGCTATCAGCAACCGAATCATCAATGAGATAGCGGATGTCTCACGGGTGACTTACGATATTTCTTCCAAGCCTCCGGCTACGATTGAGTGGGAGTAGGGCGGTATTGGACGAGATAATTAGGCTCCTTAGCTCACTTCTTAGGAAGTGAGGGGAGTCCAATTATCTGGTCAGTTCCCGCAGCTGACGGTGGTGGTGCGGCCGGAAGACATCAGCGTTATCCAATTCATCGGGATCTGGGAGATGACGCCGGCATCGGACAAGATGGTTTCCAGGCTGATGTAATTAAATCCGCTCGCCCGCAGTCGTGCACCCGTGTGGAACAGCACAAGACCGGCCGGATAGGCAACGCGAGGGTACATGTAGACACTTCGACAAACCCGTTGCAGCACACCACGCGTGACAGCCCGATTTAATAAGGTTTTGAATGCTGAATCGCTTGAATCAGGAAATAACTGGCGTAAGTCCGTTGGCGCAAAGAGATAGCGCTCCGGGGTTGCCAGTTGTGCCAGGGTATCGGACAGCCTGCGCAGGGGTTGCGTGGTTGTGCTCTACGGAAAGTTTTGAAAAGTGTAACTTAAGGTAGAGCTGGGTGCCAGCAAGTGTTCGCCCAACCTACTTGAGATACAACACCACAAACTGGCTGGTTTTTCCTTGAATGGCCGGATCGAACACGCCAGCGTTCAGCGGATCATCCGGATTTTTCAGAATGTCGGAGCTGCGCACAAATGAAAGTCCGGCAGCAGCAGCCATTTCCGTGACGAGACTCTCTTCAATGCGGTGCAGGGTGCCGCCGGCTTCTATGCCTGAGTCTGCCGGTGCAATGTGATCAACCGCCAACAGGACGCCGCCGGGTTTGAGCACGCGCGCAATTTCGCTGAAGGTTTTGGCTGGGTCACCCAGATTGGCGCCTCCTGGTGTGTAGCCGAGTTCATGCGGTCCTAATATCCATGTCACCATATCCACCGATCCATCGGCTTCCTGTAAGTCATCGAAGTTGACGCGACTGACGCGGATATTTGGCACGCGACCTGAACGCACGGCTGGAGCATCGCCAATAAATTCATCGAACGCAGGCGGATTTTGCATGATGATGGTGCCATTCGGGCCTACTGCCCGAGCCAGAATTTCAGTGAAGTAACCGCCTCCAGCTTCCATCTCCAGCACGGTCATTCCAGTTTCAAGGCCTGCGAAAGCCAGGATTTCAGCAGGCTTGCGGCGTGCGTCTTCGGCCGCGTCCGCGCTGGGTCTATCGGCATGTGCCAATGCAGCAGCAACATCAGGAGCTGCCGCAAATGCAGTGCTGCTGGCAAATACCAGTGCAGTCAGCGCTCAAACGGTAGACAGTGAGGTCAGTAATTTTTTCAGGAGGGTCATGTTTAACTCCAGCCGCAAATGCGGTGCTTGTGTGAAATTTCGGGGTTGAGCATAGAATAGCTGAGCATAGAGAAGTTGAGCATACAAAAATTAAGCACAGGGCTACAGCATACAACAAAAGTATAAGTCTGGAGACCTGCAGTATGCATGCTGCTCTGCAGTGTTCGTCTACCCGTCTACCACTATCAACGTTATACTCAGTTGCTCCTGTATGGAATAAAAAACAATAAGAACAAGGACCTCTATGATCATCTACGGTGTTGCTCTGCTTTCCGCTTGTCTTCTTACCGGCCTCTTCATTGGTGAACTCCTTGGTCAGCTTCTGGGCGTGCAGGCCAACGTCGGCGGCGTCGGCATTGCGATGCTTCTGCTGGTGCTGGCACGCGGTTCTGAACGTTTCAAACCCATGAGCACTGGCCAGTTGTGGGCATCACCGTCTGGCTTTCCTATACCTTGTCGAAAACGCTGACCGCAGGCCGGATTCACGGCTCTGCGATTGCCATCATCCTAGGGAGCCTCTGAATAACTCTATGACTACTCTGCGGGTGACTGCGCCCGCTGCTGCAAGGCGTCGTGCGCCGACAATGGCCGTAGCCCTTGGCAAGCACGACAACGCGGCAGAAGCGGCGCAGACGCCCGCCCGAAGGG
>JBDNGQ010000292.1:0-9906 GCA_041689205.1 Pseudohongiellaceae bacterium
AACAATTGTTGGGAGCAATTGACAGACGATAAGACTGCGGCTAAAGTGCGCCTCCTGAATTGCCCATCTTTGCCCAGGTGGTGGAATTGGTAGACACGCCAGCTTCAGGTGCTGGTGATCGAAAGGTCGTGGAGGTTCAAGTCCTCTCCTGGGCACCAATTGATAGTCCGATAGCATCCCATAAAGTATATTTTCCCCTTAAAAATCAACGTCTTTAGGCCAATTTACGTCCTATGACGTCTATTGCCGCTTGGTAACATCCACGTTTTTTAGTAACATCCATAGCAACAACAGCAATTACGGGCACAACCTGTTGTTGCTAAAATGGGGATGTTGCAACTATGGCGCGTGTATCTAAACCACTTACCGACACTGAAATCCGACAGGCGAAACCCAAAGATAAAGAGTACAGCCTGGCTGACGGCAAGAATCTGTACCTGCGAGTCAGGATTACCGGCAGTAAAGTATGGGTTCTGAATTACTACCGACCCGGCACCAAGCAGCGCGCGAACGTTGGCTTGGGCGCGTATCCCGATGTCTCTCTGGCGGCAGCCCGCAAAAAGGCCGGCGAACTCCGGGCCGTGCTGGCCGAAGGTGTTGACCCCAAAGAACACCGGGAAGACAAACAGCGTGCGCAGGCCGAACAGTATGCCAACAACTTCGAGCATATCGCCCGAAAATGGCTGACCCTGAAAGAGGTGAAGGTCTCGCCTGCCTATTACACTAAGGTCACTAGCCGACTAGAGAAATACATCTTCCCCAAGATGGGCACAACGCCGATTCATAAGGTAACGGCTGTCGCAGCCATTGAGATCATCCAGCCCCTGGCCAACGACGAGAAGCTGGAAACCGTCAAGAAAGTCTGCCGATGGATGAATGAGATTATGGTCTACGCTGTCAATACCGGCGTTGTCCATGCCAATCCATTGGCAGGCATAGGAAAAGCCTTTAGCGCGCCCAAAGTTACCAACCTGCCGACTCTGCCCCCGGAAGAACTGCCAACTCTGATGTACGCCATTCAACACTCCAACACTAAGCTGGTAACCCGTTGCCTGATCGAATGGCAATTGCACACTATGGTTCGCCCCGGTGAGGCAGCAGGCACACGTTGGGATGAAATCGATTTCGAGAAAAATGAGTGGACTATTCCGGCAGAGCGGATGAAAAAGAACAAACCGCATATCGTGCCACTCAGCCCTCAGGCACTGCGCCTGCTGGAGGTATTGAAACCTGTCAGCGAAAACAGGGAATATGTGTTTCCGTCCGATCACAACCCACGTCAGTCAGCCAATTCGCAGTCAGCCAATAGGGCGCTGGCCAGAATGGGTTTTCATGGCAGATTGGTGTCTCACGGCTTGCGGGCACTGGCCAGCACCACCCTCAATGAGCAGGGGTTTGACCCGGATGTAGTCGAGGCCGCTCTGGCTCACATTGACAAGAATTCTGTAAGAGCAGCCTATAACCGGGCGCAGTATCTGGAACGCCGGAGAAAAATGATGGATTGGTGGTCTGAGCACATTGAGAGATGTTCCACTGGACGGACCGCTAGCAGGAATGGGGCAAAACATCTTCATCTCGCCGGCTGAATCACAGCCTGTATTAGAGGTAACCCCACAATGTATCGCGTGATAACCATCATGGCCGACTTCGGAAACGGTCCCTATGCGTGGGGAAAAGACTTGGCCAACATCAATGACTCGATAGTAGGTCGTAATATTGCTGATGCCGTAGCTGGTTTTGAGCCGGAATATAATATCCCCGAGGAGCTCCAATACCGCTTCTGCGATTGGATGAGGAAATTTGAAAGTGATTGCGACCGTCTGGATTTCAAACGGGTCCAAATGTAATAGCGAGGGAATCCGGCTTTCCTCCGACCTAAAAAGAGTACTCGGCGAGCCGTTCGTAGTTTTCTACGATAAACCTATGGAAGACCCAGGCTGGCAAACTGACAGTCGAACACGGATCTAGTCTGAGCTAGCACATTCGTGTGCGGTTTTGTAGTAATGGACAATCGTTTTGTCCTCTCCACAATAATGCATCCCCGATGATGCGCACCTTGTGCACCGTAAATTTTCAGCACGACCTTGGGCTGATTTTCCTTCCAGCACTGCCGGATCTGCCGAGGCGTGACAGAACAGATCCGTACTTATTTCCTCCGATAATTACATGACAACCCAGAGTAATGCAGGTGCCGTCCATCGCTATTTGTATTTTGTCGGTAATATTGATGTCAGAAGCGGATGGGGGGTTATGCACAAAATGCAGAAAATCTGTACCTTTAATGCCAGCTTGTCCGCATTCGACTTTCTGCGGGTCAGAGCGACCCGTCGATCATGCGCGTATCTGCGACAGCTTACCTGCTAACAGAGTCGCCAACCTATCCATATTAATCTCTGAGTCATGTTGATCTTTCGGAGCACCCAATTCAGCGATGATTTCTCCCTGCCGAACGTCCTCAACATTCCCGTATGATAGGAAAGTCGTCAATGGCTTCTCATGCCCCAGATTTTGACTCCAAGCCTTGTACTGTTCAGGTGTCATGCAGCGCTGGCCGGCCAATAGCGCCAGGGTATTGCGGAAGCTGTGCGGGTTGTAGTAAGGCAAACCAGCGCCTTTAAAAGCAGACTTGAACATTGCCCGGATAGGACCTGCATTACTCCAGTGTCTTCGGTCCAAACCCCCGGCACAAAAAAGTCGGTTTTCATCCAACTCCATCTTTGTTGCGGGAAACACTGGATCATCTTCTCCCCACAACATTTCCTTGCGCAAAAACCCAACCCAATCTCTAAAGATGCTCTCAATTTCGTCACCCACAGGAAAGAAATATGTATTGAATGTTTTGCTAAATTTCGTTGCAACCTCCCTGGCATCCTGGAATACATATCGATGAGAGATATCAACATGTTTCAGCTTAAAGCTTGCAATAGCACTGTCACGAGCACCGGTGAGTATGGTAAATGCCAGCAATGCACGATCTCGCTTTTCGATATCAGTGGCTGATGGCATAGCAGCAATAACAACCTTGATTTGCTCCAGTGTTGGAACTGGCTTGTTCCGTTTCGCAGTAGCTATACGAGTATCCTTCTCAGACAAATGAAAATATTCAGCATCCGAATAACTGATTCGCGCCCTATAGCCCGGCTCTCTTGCCAGCCATAGAAAGAATGCTCGCAAGCTATTCAATGTGCTGTTAATGGTGGATTTGCTCAAGGCTAGTTGCGACCTCTCTGACTTCTGTACCGACAACATTTTTTTGAAACCAATCGCTTGTTTGATGTGGAATAGCTTGAAGTCTCTGAAGCCAGTGTACTCCTCAAATCGAACAATCGCTTTTGCAGCAGCGTCAAGACTGCTCTCAGATTGCCTACGCGCCTCACGCAAAAATTGCAGATATTGGTACTTAGCTCGCTCGTTATCTTTGTTGTACTTTTTCATCATTTCACCTTATTTATGAAAACAACATTTATGGAGGGATGAATACAAACACTTAATCGTTATCAACCCTCCACCTCCGTAAGTGTCAAATTGCCGCTCCACACATCAATTTTACGCAACGCGACTTTCCTGTGCATGGTCTTGCTACATACAGGACACTCACCAATCAAATTGCCCACAAGAGCAGTGTCACGCGCCAGCATTGCAAAACCATCTTTTGAAGTTCGTGGCTTTTTGCAAGATACACAGTAGATTTCTCCGGGCTGACAAGTCTTCTTATTCCGGTTCTTACGCTGGTATAGAAAGTCCCTGATGTCAGATCCGCGCATCAGCCTGGGTCGAATAGTCGAGCACACTTCCAGGCCTTCTTTTATCCAGTTGTTAACTGTGTGTTTATGTATTTTTAGCAGATCTGCCAGCTCATCAACGGCATAGGCACGATGAGTCTTTACTAGTTGATAATTGTATCGAGCCACTTATTCTTGCTCCTGGCGGCTCAGAGATATTCGAGATTCAATCCATGTTTCTATTTCACTTTCAACGAATCCTATCGCTCTACCACCGAGCGAGATGGGCCGAGGGAAAGATTTATTCTTGATGCGCAGGTAAATGGTTGAGCGTGAAAGACCTGTTCGGTCCATCACTCTTGGAAGTCTTAGAATGGATATAGCCATGTATGTGCCTTATTGAGCATCGTTAAACATGGCTTCATTAGAACAGGGCGTTTAACGCCCTCAAGCAGATAAATTCTGGAAGGAAATCTTAGTTAACCAAATGAAATATATATACTTTTATCGGGCAGTTCTATATTTTTCTAGGGCAATGCCCGAATGCCCTAAAGAGAAAGGTTAATTTTTAATGCCTGCAAGAGCTTGTCGCTTAATGGTTTCTGGTATTGGTACACGACCGCCTCTGCCGGTAATATTCTTTTCGACAAGATCAGCATGAACTTTCTTCGCAATTTGCTCCACGCTTAGATGGGGGAAAGCCTTCACGTGTTTGATCGCCAACTCTCGGGCAATGAGCTTCCACCCCTTTTGACTAGGGGATATTGGATGTTTTTCTTCTGTAGGATACGTCTCGAAGGCTGAGATTTTAATTTCGACTTTTTTCAACTCTACTTTTAGTTCTTTCTTCATTCGGCGCTGAGCTTCAAGCCTGAGCGGGTCATTACCATGATGAGTTTTCTGCACTTCATCGATTTGTCTTTCTAAATCCAGTTTTCTACATATCAATGACCAATGGACCTGGCCCTCCTCAGATGCAGCCCATGCCTGATAACCCGGTGCAGCCCCGTAGATGAATAAGTGGCGATTTCGCTTGTCAACAAGGCTGTTGAGGTAATCCAGTGCCAGTGGTGGATTGAAGAAGTCCCACTCTTCAAAAGCTTTGATCATGTATCTGACTATTCCCGGGATATACCAATATTGCTCAACCCGTTGGTTTTCCTCATCCACGCAATATTGCTGGGTTTCCACACCCTCCAAAGCGGGTAACTTTAGAGTTTTGCCAGAGTCGTCTTTGGTGGCTCTAGCAAGCATATTTAAAAAAATGGTGCGCTGTGCTGGGGACAGGGGCAGGTTAGTGGAACCAGTCATTACTAATTTCAAGGCATCGCCTAATGGTGCCCACAGGGGTTGAGACGGCATGATTGATTCGCTCCGCTGGAAAGTTATTCGGATTTAATTGCGCGTTCGTTTTAATTGGACCATTACACATCGTACCAGAACACCAAGCGATGACTCTCGGTGAAAAACGCCTGATGCAGACCTAGTTCTAGGTGTTTAGTGTCCATGTATCCGTCCTGCTGTCGTCAGACGGTATTGTTGAAGTCGGCTACGGGGTATATCCGGTAACATCATCTCAATCAGCCTACGCTGCAACGCGGGTTGCTAATAACGTTGGCTAAAGAATTTTCGGGCGTTGAATCTAACCTAGGTCATGAGCTGATCACGGAACCGAATAGTCATTTCGGCGAAGGGTGATTGCTTTCCATCCATATCTGTTCTTTTTTTTATCAAAAGACGCCACTGCGACACCCTTCGTTTCGGAGTTATCAGGAAGCGTCGATACCAGCGAAGACGGAACATATATGTCGCCATTGACCTTGCCAAAACCCTTTTCACAAACACTCAGTATGCCATGGAAAAAACGAATGTCCTGAGAGTCAAAATGCTCGCCAAACTCTACTGATACAACTTCCTGTTGATCTGAGGATAAATCGCAAAGTACCTTTAGTGGCGTACCGGGCTCGGGAAATCGTCGGTTTAGAAACATGGACTTCCTAGCAGATAGTGTGAGGTCCCGGGATACATAAATATTCGCCCCCTTCTCGGAGGCGTGAACATTCTTCAAAATACCAAAATAATGCTGCGGCTTGCCAACGGTATAGTTTTCCGCGCCTTCAGCCAGACGCCGAAGGATGGAATCAAAGTCACTGCAGTCAATTGAAGCGTCATACCAGGAGTTGGACATCAAAGTCACAATCGTGTCTTTTGGCGCCCATCCGTTCTGACTATATATCTCTATTAGCTTGCTTAGCGACTTTGACGCGTTCTCGTATGCGCCGATCTCAGAGAATCGTTCCGCTATTTCGATCAGACCAGGGACGCTGAACTTTGGATCATGTGCAAAAGATAATCCGCAAGACAGCAATTTAATGGCGATATGCGGCTCGTCCGCATACGTGTTTGCCAAACCAAACCAAGCCCATGGTTCACTGCGCTTGCCTTGCAGCACAGACAGAAAGGCTACTCGGGATCTACCTATCTCGCCTGCCTGCAAATAGATTTTTGCCTTGTCGTATGACAACCATACTTTTCCTGCAGCTGAATCTTGTGCGGAATCTTCGGCATAATTGATGAGAGCTACAATGCGGGCAGCAGGCAAAGCGCATTTCTGCGGACTCATCAGGTAGCAGGCTGCAACCATTCTGGCCAGCTTCAGAACAATACTTGGGGACTCGCCTTTTTCAGCTGCAAATGGTTTATGCTCATCAGGCCTAAAAAGTTTTCTTCCAGACTTCAGAATATATAAACAGATTGGCTCGCAAAACTTTCCAGTTTTCGAAAATAACTTCCATAATCTGAAATCAACGTTCTCGCTTGGAAGAGAAAGATCGAGATCGGAGATTCTTGAGGCCCACATATTGATTGCTTTTTTTTCAACGGCACGTGGCTCCCCTTTCTCACGTAATTCTATTGGCCCCATTGCCGCTTTCAGTGCGGCATAGACCACCCAGAACAACGATGTTTTAAGGAACTCATTGTTTTTGTCGTTCTGCAGCGCCTTCCAGCCTACCTGCCAAGCCCCCTCCAAATCATTTAGTGATTTCAGCCCTCTGATGTCATCAAATATACTCATGACAAGATCTCCATAGCCTTGGTGAAGCGCGCAATGGCATGTTCTGATGAGGCTTTGCCAATTCGCACAGAACCGACCATGCCTTGTTTATCTGCATTTACCTGCACCTCAACAGCATCTTCGGCATGTGCAATGACCAATTGAAGGCGGTAGTCAGTTTCACTGACTTCAACAAGACTGAAACCATCAGTTGCGACTTTCTCTGTAATCGCCTCAAGAGCATCCTGCAAAGCGTCGCTTTGTGTCCTGAAGGACAGGCGAATCAGCTTGTCTATCACTGCTTGATCGGTTGGTTCGCCACCGATGAAGACAATATTGGTAACGCTCAACTTTTTATCGTAGTGGAGCCGAACCGCCGCCTCGGCTTGCTTAGCACCATCGATGAGCTTGATAACCACCTGAAGACCGTATTCTCGCCATTCCTCTATGCGCCATGTGGACTTGGCAAGTCGCTCGCGAATTGTCAGCAGCAACGGTATTAAAGCCAGATCATGGAAACCTGCGGGAGGAACAACGGCCGCTTCCTGCTCTGTCGGTTGACGCCCAACATCGTAGAACAGGCCAGTTCTGACCGGAAAATGGCCGATCTTGAGATCATGAGCCCGACTGATGGAAGCATTACTCAAGGGGCTTAGACCCGGCATCTGGCGAACGATCAGAAGCTCGTCAGCAATCGTGGAGGCCGTGTATAGCCAGCGGAAGTAATCTGCGTTATTGGGTTTATCGCTTGACGCACTCCGGGAGGCATTAACCCAGACGCTGGGCCATCGTCGACCCTGAGCTCGGTGCAATGTCATTGCGTGTGCGGGCCGGATCTGAGCGGCAGAGGCATAGCCTTGTGCCTGCAGAATTTGGTATTCGATTCGATCAAAGTTCGCTCTAGCGTCCTTATAGGTTGCGTCTTTTTTATCCGGTAGTTTTTCCATGTATTCAGTCAGGATTGGTTTAGCAAGCTGTCGAGCCAGCACCTGTATAGCCAGTGCCTGGTCAATGGTCAGGTCCGGTCGGTCCGCCTCAAAGTATTCGACCAGATATCGGAACCGAACCTCTCCCAACCCGGGCAGGCGACAATGGACCAACTGGAAGTGCAGGCGGGTGGGCTCACTTCTGCCGCGTAATTCCACAATATGGGATTCAATGGTCGCGTCAACAGCATCGACAAGGGCAACTTCCCCGGCACTTATCCAACGAGGACTAAAGGATGTGTCGATGTCGGTGTCTGTGGTGATGATCGGCGTCCGGTTGTAAAAGTCGATTCTGTCCCCCACCGCCAGCCGAACAGGGCTGGCATGCCCCAAAATTCTGGTTTTTACGGCGACATTGATCTTATTGTTTTGCTCATGAGTGGCACAAAGCAGCGTTGACTCAGCACGAACATTGACGATATCCGGCACCCAAGTCGACTTGCTGCGTGAATCGAGAATCTGGAGTCGTTTGCCCGTGCCACCGGGGAGTCTGTTGAAACGCGTGCTGATCAGCCGACCTACCAAATGAGCCTGGAACTCAATTAAGGCATCTTCCTGATCCGGCACGATCTGCTCAGTCAATGGGCAGCCACTGACGGACAACTGCCGTTCTTCCAGCGAGCTGTCCGTCATAAGGCTGCGCTGCAGGGAACCGCGCGGCGTCTGATAGGGATCGCCGATAACCATAAAGGGCGCTTTAGCCTCCTCGATGACGGACAGAAAGTCCTGTATTAGCCTGCCAGAACCGTAACGCCGGTCGCCTACTTCAAACTCTTCATCACTCAGCAGATGCGCGTCAACCAGCACCGGGATGGCACCGGATCTTAGTAAGTCTTTGCGAATCTCGTGAATGCCAAGCTTGCGATCGTTAATATTTTCAAAGCGGTCTGGCTCACGGCTATATAGCCAAGTGTAAATCGACGTGGACTGTGTCAACGGATGATAGTAGGTACCCGAGAGCCGCGCACTGGGTGTCAGCCACAGGATATCGCAGCCAGCGGCCTTGATCTCATCTACGAGAAGGGGAAAGAGAAAACGTTTACCTGTAGAAGCCATGCCGCTTACACGAAACACACCAGAACCGCCCTGTAACCAATGACGAAGTTCTTGCAACAGATTGTTCTGTTGCGGTGTGAGCGTGGTTGGGTGCAGCGCTTCGCCCGGCCTCTCCCCCAGTGGTCTGACCTCGGGGCCACCTGCCGGTACATAGCGGTCAATACCCAACTGGCTGACCATGCGTTCGATGTCATCGGAAGATAACGAGATTTGTTTGCTGACGATGGCATCCAGATACCTGACAAGCTGACGGTTGTCCGTGATATGGAACCAAGGCTTGATACCGCCGGGCAACTGTTCGCTATCAAACTCGACCGCACCCTGGAAGGCGACAAGGGCTGCCGTATGTCGCCAGTTACAGGCGGCATTCAAGTCAGGCAAGTTGCGTTCAAGGAAATCGACGAGTGCACGTTTGTTAATCGTGAGCTGGCGGAGTGGGTTAATACTGGCGCCGCCTTTCACTTGAACATGAGTGCCAGTCTCAACCTCCATCATCCAGGGGCCGCTCTCTGAGAACTGCAGAGTGCCGCTGAAATCTTTGAAATCAATGATGACTAGCGCATTGGGCTTGATAACCAATGCATCGAGCTCTCTGCCGCCAACATAGAAGTTGGCTAACAGGTGCCATTCCTGGCCCATGGACAGGCAATGATGACCGAGCTCATCATATAAGCGGTTGAACGCCTTGTTCTCGTGCGTGTGGTCAAATTGTCTGCCTCGATATGCTTTTAATGCCATCCTTGCGGTTCCTAATCGGGGGGCGAGAACATCAATCACTTGCCTTGTCGCCGGTTACAGTTTCTACCTAGTGTTGCGTTGACAGATTGAATCTACTGTCGAGTTTTAAGTTGTGGGTACTTAGTTTCCATGATTCCATCTTTAAAAAATGAATAGCATCTGGACCACAAGCGCCAATCCAATCATCCTTAGCGCACGGACAAGCGACTGGGTAATCATCCCATTTTTAACTAACTTCGAAAGTAGAAGTCATGCTGCCGTCAGCATTTTTTCGGTGGAAAGCCACCATTGGCCTTGTTAGGCCGTTCGTTATTGTAAAACCAAAGCCACTGCGTAGCATAGTCTTGGA
>JBDNGQ010000293.1:0-22452 GCA_041689205.1 Pseudohongiellaceae bacterium
TTGATAGCTGAGCTATTTCAGGTGCAACCACAGAACATCACTCAGCATTTAAAAAATATTTATGCGGAAGGCGAGTTGGGCGAGGTCGCAACATGTAAGGATTTCTTACAAGTTCAAACAGAGGGCGCCCGCCAGGTCAAGAGAACGCAAAAGCACTACAACCTCGACGCCATAATCTCCGTGGGCTACCGCGTGAACTCTCTGCTCAGCAAAGATGAATTGGAATCCCTGGGACGTATTGTCAATGCCTACCTGGAACTGGCAGAAGATCGCGCCAGACGCAAGATCCCGATAAGATTGGGCGAAACGTCTGGATGCCTTTCTACAATTTGATGAGCGGGATATTCTGCAGGACAACGGTAGCATCAGCGCAACACTCGCTAAAGAATTTGCCGAGAGTGAATTTGAAAAGTACCGCGTCATACAGGACCGATTGTTTGAGAGCGATTTCGACAACCTGGTTGACAGGTGCTACTACTGGCCCTAAAAACCATGAGCTGCGAAAATCGGTCAGCAGTTCGTGAGCACTATCATTAAAAATCAACAGCAATATTTGTCGGGAAGCCAATTTTATGAACCGCTTCAACCAGTTTAGTCTCAGTCTTACCCTGATGGTCGGCATCAGTGCCTGCTCCGAAATAACCACATCGGTTGTCGATAACAAAATAGATAACGCTGCTGTTGTCGAAACAGCGGCAGCGGCTATCGACAGCCAACGGCTGTCAGACATTGTCAAGGTCCTGGCCTCGGATGAATTTGAAGGCCGTGCACCCGGCGGACCGGGCGAGGCGAAAACCATCGCCTTTTTGGTCGAGCAGTTTCAGTCTCTGGGTCTTGAGCCCGGTGGTGTGGATGGTACCTGGACACACTCGGTGCCCTTGATCCATACCCAACTGGCCCAGAACGGCAATGTGAGTATCGCGACAGGCGATAGCAAACAAACCTGGCAACAAGGCATAGATGTAGAGGTCAGCACCGCACGTGCCGTAGAGACCGTTGATATTGATGGTGCGCCGCTGGTATTTGTTGGTTTTGGTGCCAGCGCACCGGAGCGGGACTGGGATGATTTTGGTGACATTGATCTGACTGGCAAAGTCGCGGTATTTTTGGTCAACGACCCGGATTTTTCGGCCACTGCTGAGGAGCCAGTAGCGGGGCGCTTTGGTAACAAACGCATGACATATTATGGTCGCTGGACATACAAATATGAGGAAGCTGCACGCCGCGGAGCACTGGCTGCGCTGGTGATCCATGAAGACAAAGCCGCAGGTTACGGGTGGAATGTGGCCTCGTCATCGCCGGGTGAGCAATTTACCCTGGCCCAGACCAGCGGCCCTTTGCCACCGTTGCTGCAGGGCTGGCTTCATTATGATGCGGCCACTGCCTTGTTTGCGGCAGCCGGATTGGATCTTGTCGAGCAGCGCCAGAGCGCGCGACGCGATGATTTCTCTGCGTTTGAATTGCCCCAGGTGTCCTTGAGCGCCCGCTTTAATGTTGCCCTCGAGAGAATCGATTCTCAAAATGTGCTGGCACTGCTGCCTGGTAGTACCCAGGCTGACGAGACCTTGATGGTGTCGTCACACTGGGACGCCTATGGCCAAGGTGAGCCCGATGCGCTGGGCCGCACTGTGCGCCCCGGTGCCAATGATGACGCGCTCGGCACCGCCGGCGTGATTGAACTGGCGCGCGTGCTCAAGGCAGGAACTCCCATGGCCCGCAGCGTTGTGTTCGCGGTCTGGACCGCAGAAGAAAGTGGCCTGCTGGGTTCATCTGCCTATGCCATGAAACCGATTTATCCGCTGCATTCAACCGTGGCTAATTTCACTCTGGATATTCTTCAGACTGCTGGCCCGGCACGGGATGTCATTTTAGTCGGAGAAGGCCAAAGTGATCTGGAAGAGGACCTGAGGCGAGCGGCAGCGCTGCAATCGCGTGTGGTTACACCAGAAAACCTGCCAGAAAATGGTCTGTTTTTCCGCGCTGATCATTTTTCCCTGGCGCGACAGGGCGTGCCCGTGTTGCTGATCATGGGCATTGCTGGCGGCGCCGATCTGGTTGACGGTGGGCGCGTTGCGGGTGATCAATGGATCGCTGATTACACCGGCAATTGCTATCACCAGACCTGCGATGCCTGGAGTGCAGACTGGGATCTACGTGGCGCGGTTGAAGACATTGAATTGTTTCATACCCTATTGCGCGATCTAGGGGATTCGACACGATGGCCTCAGTGGAAGGCTCGTTCTGAATTTCGCGCAATCCGTGCCGAAACCAATCACCTGCGTGCAACACAGCCGCCATTGTAAATGGTCGCGCCAAGTATCGCTGGTGCAGGGCTGCCAGTACCGGTGCCCAGATTATGAGTCGGGTAGCAGTGCCCATGGTGGGAGGCACCGGTTATTCAAGACGACGATGCTGTGATACGGTGAATACACGTATTTAATTCGAGGATCTGACATGGCAACTTCGATTCGCCTCGCTCCTGAAATCGAGCAAAGGCTTGACTACCTCGTATCCCAGACCGGACGCACAAAGGCGTACTACCTGCGCGAAATCATCGAGCAGGGCATCGAAGAAATGGAGGAATACTACCTCGCAGCCGACGTACTGGAGCGTGTCCGCAAGGGGCAAGAACAGGTGCATTCCGCCGCCGACGTGAGAAGTGACCTTGGCCTGGACGATTGATTACGCCGAGACAGCCAAAGGGCAGCTACGCAAGCTTGACAATGAGACGGCGCGGCGTATCGTTGATTTCATGGAAAAGTGTTATTTAAAACCCAATGGAGTCTCAGATGCGCGTACCTTCATCCCTTCGATTACAGTTTCTCGTTATTCTGTCACTCGCACTCCCGCTATCCCTGCATGCACAGGAACAGGTGCAGACCGCGCAGTCAGGGCTTTCCGCCGTCGTTGAACCCATGAGCGCGGCCCATCTGGAACAGATTGAGCGGTTCCGCAGCCCTTCGCCTATGGCCAGCCGATTGATCGAGGCAGGTGATACCGCTCTGCCATTGCCAGAGATGCCAAGGGACTTCAGCGGCCTGCGCTACGAGGTTGAGGGTGAAAGCTTTTCCCTCGACGATTACATGTCGCATACCCAGATTGCGGGGCTGCTGGTATTGAAGGATGGCAACATCCTCATGGAACGCTATGGCCTGGGCAACGATGAAGATTCGGTCTGGATAGCCTATTCGATGGCCAAGTCAGTCACTTCCTTGCTCTACGGAGCGGCAATCAAGGACGGTTATCTGCCGAGTCTCGATGCGCTGGTCACCGATTACGTGCCCGCTTTGAAAGGCTCAGGGTATGACGACACGAATTTGCGTCAACTGCTGCAGATGTCATCCGGCGTGCAGTGGAATGAGGACTACGCCGATCCCAGATCCGACGTAGGCACCTACCCGGGCGAAGACGTGGTTCGCTTTCTTAACTTTATGAGCAAAAAACCCAGTATTGCCGCCCCGGGAACCGTCTTCAATTACAGCACCGGAGAGACGGATCTGGCCGGGATCGTACTGCGCGCCGCCATCGGCAATAACCTCTCCACCTATCTCCAGCACAAGATCTGGATGCCGGTGATGGAATCGCCAGCGTACTGGGCGACTCATGGCTATGGCGGGGGTGAACGCGGTGGATGCTGTGTGTTTGCAACACTGCGCGACTATGGCCGCCTGGCGCAGTTTATCCTGAACGATGGCGTTCTGCCCGATGGAACGCCTGTTCTGCCCGAGGGCTGGATCGACGAATCAACAGCCCCGTCACCGGCAGACGATGGCTATGGCTATTTCTGGTGGCTCAACCGTGACGGCACCTTCCGCGCTTCAGGGATATATGGGCAAGGTATCTATTTCAATCCGGAGAACAACGTGGCGATCGTCGTGCTGAGCGCCTGGACAGCGGCGACCGTGCGAGACTTTGCTGCGCACCGCAATGCTGCCTTCAGCGCAATTGATCAATACTTGCAGTGAGTGGTTCCCAGCAATCTGAGCGCTTTTGTCGAATTGAGTGCAGGTGAATCCCCATCATTGGCTATGCTTCAAAAGTAGAAACCCAGGCTTTTAATCAATCGCCTAGGTATTCATACTCGATATCAATCTTCATGTACTTGCCGCTGGTATCCGCGATGTTCCCAATCCCTCGGTAGCTCAGCAGCTGCAGAGTGCTGTCGTGGTAGACCAGCTCAATCGGTTCCAGAAATTTGCGCAGCAGCCATGCGGTCGGAGCTGCGCTGAAACAACGTGCGGCTTCAGTCGGGGCGCGGCAGGTCATTGGCTCAACGGTCAGGGAGAAGGTGCGTTGTCGCGATGGCGCCAGGTAATCAAAGTCAACGCTGCCCTCAGTGAGCAGTTCATTCCAGGAGCGCCGGATCATTTCATCGAAGCCTGCGTCGATTACCAGCTGCGAACTGGCATCAAAGGATTTCTGTTTGAAATTGGCGCGGAAATTCTGTTTGTATTCAAGTTTGAAAACACCTCCCGGTGCAGCACTGATGGTGATCCGCTCGCCGCTTAAATGATTGACCTGCGCCACTTCCGGCTGTGTGTTGTCGCCATTGAATTGCAGCGTTTTCTCGGTGATCAGCTTGCCATCAGCATCTTTGTATTCAACGATGCGAGTGCTGCCCGCAGCGGGCAAGTAATGGTATTCATAGTACAGAATTTCACCGTTGTCAGGATTTCTGGCAATGCCAATGCGCTCCGGGTCGGTGTTGGCCAGCACCGGGAAAGGCATCGCCAGCAACAGCATTCTCACGATCAGTTTGCGCATCATAAGTCAGTACTCCTAGGGCAAGATATAAACCTGCGGGAAATATCAGCGTTGAGCATCTTTGCACTGGAGTTGATTTTAAGCCAGGCGTACATTCGGTTTCACCAGAGTAAATTGCGCGGTGCTGATCACCCGCTCGGTGAAGCCGCCCTCGCAGTAGCACAGATAGAACTCCCACATGCGCACGAAGCGCTCATCGTAACCCAGCTGCTTTACTTCCTGAATACGGGCATGAAAGCGTGCACGCCAATCAGCCAGGGTGCGGGCATAGTCATGAGTAATATCCTGCAGGGCACTGATCTGCATATCGGTGTCATCGGCAACATGGCGCGCAATCACTGCATTGGATGGCAGGCAGCCGCCGGGGAAAATATATTTTTGAATAAAGTCGATGGCATACTTTGCCTGTTGATAACGCTGGTCCGGAATCGTGATGGCCTGGATGACCATGATGCCGTCATCTTTGAGCAGCTTGCTGCAGGTGGCGAAAAAATTGCTGTAAAACTGATGCCCTACCGCTTCAATCATCTCGATGGATACCAGTTTGTCGAAGCTGCCGCGCAGTTCCCGGTAGTCATTGAGCAGCACCGTCACTTGATCACTCAGACCTTCCTCGGCAACGCGCTGACGAGCGAACTCATATTGTTGCTGCGAAATGGTGGTCGTAGTTACCTTGCAACCAAAGTGCCTGGCCGCATAGATTGCCATGCCGCCCCAGCCCGTGCCGATCTCCAGCAGATGATCAGAGGGTTTTAGCTGCAGTTTCTGGCACACCACTTCAAGTTTATTAAGCGCCGCTCGCTGCAGGCTGGCATCACTGGCTGGATAAATGGCCGAGGAGTACATCATCTCGGGGTCCAGAAACAAACTGAAAAAATCATTGCCCAGATCGTAATGCGCGCCGATATTGCGTCTTGAACCGCTCAGGGTATTGGAGTTGAGCACTCTCAAAAAAGCGTTAGACAGGCGTGTCTTGATTGAGGTGCTGCTATCCAGACGCTCGATGGTCTTCATATTCAGAACCATCACCCGCACCACTTTCAGCAGATCCGGCGTGGACCAGTAACCCAGCATATAGGCTTCGCCTGCGCCGATGGTGCCGCGCAGAACCACGTCCCGGAACACCCGAGCGTCATGAATAGTGACACTGGCGGTAAGTTTTGCGGTGTCCGCGGACTGGCCAAAGGCAAAGGTTTCGCCCTGGTCTTCGACGACGAAGCGGCCAACACTGATATGGTCCATGATGGCAAAGAAGCTCTTTCTTCCCAGCGCGTCCAGCCAGGGTTTGCGCTTCTTGCTGGTCAGTTGTATTTCATCAATTCCGGAGTACGACATAATTCATTTCCTTACGTTTTTCTCAGCTCTGTTTCGCAAAACACGTTTCTGAAACTTCGTGCATGTTTTTTTCAACAGCATGCGGCCAGTGTTTTAAGTTTAATGCTTGTTACTCAAATTCTGCTTTTTAACGCCTGCCGCCGGGTGCGCAACAAAGGGCACCCCCTTTATAAACAGTCGCAACGCCTGCCAGTAAATTGTCGCAGCAACTTTCAAGGTCATCCACGGGTACCTGAGTATGACCTTCTCCAGATTTCGCGAACTTATTGCTTCGCGCGTCAATGCCAGACTGGCTTCAAATTCCATGGTCTCGCCGCGCCAGTTCTCCAGCCTGAGCATCAGAGCGTCAGCGGGGATATTACTCGCCCAGCGATACTGCAGATCCATGTCGTTAAAGGGCGACACATGCAGTGCCTTGTCGAACTTTATACGCTGCACACTCTGCTCTGGATGACATCCAAGCACATAGGCGTGAGTCTCCTTCCAAGGCGTATTAGTGACCTCGGCGACGATATACTGCAGGCGTTCATCGCGATCAAAACAGTAATAGGTCACCAGCGGGTTCATCAAAAAACCAAAGTAGCGCAGGTTCGCCAGCATCCGTACTGAACCCTTAAAATCCTCGCCGGTCTGTTTGCGAATATGCTGAATGATTGCCGCCTTGATGCTGAGCTTTTCGGGACCGAAAAAATCTCTGCGCTTAAAGCGCGCCAGCGCGAAGCGTTCCGTTGACCATAATCTTGACAGAGAAAATACTGTGTCGATTTCGTCCAGATCCAGATAGATCATGAACACATCGTATGAGAAGTGATGCAATTTTGGCGTCAGCCGTGAATGTTGCAGCTGGCCACGATAAATTGCACTGTTCAGCTCCATGTGACACCCAGCCCCTGTGCTACCCGCTGCGCACTGACCACACCATCCTCATGAAACCCATTGCCCCAGTATGCGCCACAGAACCAGCTGCGGTTGATACCGTTGATCAACGGCCATTGCTGCTGAGCCGCAGCAGAGGCCAGCGAGAACGAGGGATGCGCGTACTGGTACTGACCGATGATCTTACGCGGATCAATACGGTCGGTCGCATTCAAGGTGACACAATAGGTTGTATCGCCAGGCAAAGACTGCAGAATATTCATGTCATAGCTTAGCACCGCCGCATTGTGCTGATCTTTTGACAGCAGGTAATTCCAGGCCGCCCAGGTTTTTTTGTTCTGCGGCAACAATCGGGTGTCCGTGTGCAGAACCACCTCGTTGTTCAAGTACGGAATCGCCCCCAGGATGGCTTGCTCTTCTGCGCTGGCATCACCCAGCAGCTGCAGAGCCTGGTCGCTGTGGCAGGCAAACACCACTTCATCAAAGTGTTCCACCTGGCCATCCTGCATCAGTAATTGCACA
Source organism: Pseudohongiellaceae bacterium (assembly GCA_041689205.1). Lineage (GTDB taxonomy): Bacteria > Pseudomonadota > Gammaproteobacteria > Pseudomonadales > Pseudohongiellaceae > JAVVEG01. The sequence continues at coordinate 7,498 of JBDNGQ010000293.1, forward strand.
TCGGTCGCAGTTCTTGTCACCTTGGAAATCTGTGCGTTAAGCCGAATTCTATCCGCGAAGCTCTGCGTCAATGGCGCAATATACTGCTTTGATCCACCACGGATAACCCGCCACTGCGGGCGATTGGTGATACTGAGCAAACCATGGTTTTTGAAAAATTGAACAAAAAACAGCAGTGGAAAATCCACTACCACTTTTGTTGATGCTGACCAGATGGCCGCGCACATCGGCACCAGATAATGGCTGACGAACAGCCCATCGTAAGCATTTTTTTGCAGGTATTTACCCAGTGTCATGTCCGCAGCTATGTTGCCCTGAGCAAGATCAGCCACCGACTGTTTGTTGAAGCGAACGATATTCCAGAGCATCCGCAAATAGGCCTGGCTGAGCAGATTCTTGCGTTGCGCAAACAACGTATCGAGATTGTTGCCGCTGTATTCCAGGCCGGTATCTGCGCAGCTGACGCTGAAACTCATATCAGTCACCTGGTTCTCGACCCCAATTTCTTCAAGCAGACGAATGAAGTTCGGATAGGTCCAGTCGTTGTAGACGATGAAACCAGTATCAATCTGCAACACACCGCCCGCGCTTGCTACGTCAACCGTAGCGGTATGGCCGCCGAGCCGGTCAGCACACTCAAACACAACGATCTCAAAGGCGGGAGCGCCATTCGGCAGCTTTTGAGCTTGTTTGTGCAGCAGCCAGGCGCTGGTAAGACCAGCAATGCCCGAGCCGATAATCGCGACTCTTTTTGTTTCACTTGATGCTTGCAAGGTTCAGAGTTCCGGCGCGCTCGAGCGGCGCAGTTGTTTAACAGCTATCCAATGCCACAGCCGGGGCAGCAACCGGAGTGAATACAACAGCGATGACAACCGGCCGGGAAAACGCACCAGATGCGGGTAGTCAGCTATTTTAGTGGCGATAATTTTGGCGGCGTCATCAACCTTGACCAGAAATGGCATCGGGAAATCATTTTTCGCCGTCAGCGGGGTTTCAACAAATCCTGGCTGCACCACAGTAACCGCAATATTGTGTCTGGCCAGATCGATGCGCAGCGCCTCAAAATAATACTGCGCCGCCGCTTTCGATGCCCCATAGGCCTCGCTTCTGGGAAAGGGCACGACGCTTGCCAGTGAGGCGATGAGCACAAGCTGCGGCTTTATAGCACTTCTGCTTAAATTCTGGCTAACGCTATTTTGCAGCAGTGGCAGAGCAACTGCTGCCGTATTAATAGCGCCAAAGAAATTCACCTCCATCACCCGGCGCGCCATCTCCCAGTCGGGGTTATCGATATCAAAGTATTCGCAGGTGCCGGCATTGATAATCACGCGGTCCAGATACCCATACTTCGCTTCGATAAGGCTGCCTGCGTCTGCCAGCGCCTGCTTATCGGTGATATCACAGATCAGCACGTCAATATTTTTGGACGTCTGCGCTAATGCCGCCAATCGGGTCGGGTTGCGCGCACTCAGCACGACGCGATTGCCTGCAGCCGCCAGATGCACAGCCAGTGCCTCGCCGATGCCACTGGAGGCGCCGGTTATCCAGATAATCTCATCACGGATCACACCACTGACCTGTTCAGACGGTGCTTTATCCAGCGCACGCCGGATCCAAGCACCGGAATATGTTCGTATAACATGGCGCCCATATCGTAAATATCTTCGTGGTAGTAAATGCCGTTGTCATTAAATTCGATCTGAGTGACTCCGCGCAGGATCAGCGCTTTGCCGCCTTTTATTGAGGGATGCGCATAGGTCATATCCCATTTGATGTAAGCAGTGCCATCCATGACGACCTCGTCGAGGTAGTCGAAACGGCAGACAGTTAGTTTTTCACACAGGTCGACGATGTATTTATGCAGATTAGGCAGACCTTTAACGCAGTGTACGGGGTCGCGAAAGCAGATGTCGCTGGTGTACATGTTATCCATCTGCGCCCATTCCTTGCGGGCAAGGTTAGCGTAGAAGGTCTTGAACTGGGTAACTATTGCGGGTTGGCTCATCGGGCCTGCTCCTGAAAAATCTTCCCCTGTATACGGCCGCTGCACTAATTTAGATCAATTTGAAAAAAATGTGATCCAGACCGAAACCGCTGGCGTAGAAGATCGGTGAGCAGGCAAAACTAACGCTGAGAGACTTTTAGCCGTATGATGCAAATCATGAAAAGTGTTAATGAAGAAGAATCAATAAACTGGGCAGACGTACTCATTGCTGTCACTGCCAAAGACGAGATCGCCTTTGGCAGGTTTTTTGATCATTTTGCTCCCAAAATAAAGGCCTTCAGCCATCGCAAACAGCCAGGCGCTGATTTGCAGGCTGAGGATCTGGTGCAGGAGGTCATGATAAAGGTATGGGACAAAGCGCATACCTTCAATCCGCAGCTGGCCGGGGTCAGTACCTGGCTGTTTACCATGGCTCGAAATTGTCAGATCGATCAGTTCAGGCGTGATAAAAGCTATCTGTTCCAGTCTCTGGATGCAGATGACCTGTGGTACGAGCACGAGGCTCAACCGGATCCTTTTCATGCTTTCCACCAGTTACGCGTGGACAGCAGTGTGCAGGAATCTCTGAAGCAGTTGCCCAGAGAACAGATTGAGGTGCTCAACAGAATTTATATGCAGGGCAGGACGCAACAGGAAACTGCACTGGAAATGGGGCTGCCGCTCGGTACTGTAAAAAGTCGGGTCAGGCTTGCACTAAAAAAATTAGAACAGACTATGAGGTCTTAAGCGGATGTCCTACCTTGCAATTAATCATCATCCAGCAGCTGAGTTGCTGCTTAGCTATTCTGCGGGCAGCGTGTCCAGCAGTCAGGCTATCTGCATTGCCACCCATCTCGATTACTGCACACCCTGCCGTAACGCCCATCATCGCAATAATGCGATTGGCGGGGCTATGTTGAGTGAAGGCAAAGCCAGCGGTGTCAGTGCTCAGAGCAAGAACAAAGTGCTGGCAGCGATTGCCGCACGCAAGGCGTCCAATGATGATCTGAACACGGCGGCTGATGCTGATGACGTGGTAGCGGCTCCGCTTACTCCCGCTGAAGTGCCACGTCCCTTGCGCAAGATTATCCCTGAGGGTTTTGATGCCTTGCGTTGGCGGCTGGCAACGCTGAGCGTAAGAACCTGTAATTTGAACAAAGAAAGTGATGGCGCCGCAGTCAGCCTGCTGAAGATAAAAGCCGGCGGCAAGGTTAACCGACACACCCATATGGGTGACGAATACACGGTCGTGTTGACAGGCAGTTTCTCTGATGAAGATGGGCTTTACAGGCCGGGCGATTTTCTGGTCAGAACCCCCGATGAGCAGCACACACCGGTTGCAACAACTGATTCTGATTGCATTTGTTTAACCACACAGGAAGCGCCGCTGCAGTTTACCGGTGGCATCTGGCGGCTTATCAATCCCATACTGCGCAGGAGTTTTTACCTGGGGAGCCTCTGAATAACTCTATGGGCTCCCTAGCCTGATTTTACTCAAGCTAAGCAGTACGGCTGGCAGGGGTTTCTCTCTGCCAGCCTGAACGCCCCGCTAAGCCAGCAACGAGGCCAGCACCCGGCGCTCGCCCTCAAACGGTCGCCGTCCATGCATGACCAGGGAATTATCCACCAGCGCCACGTCGCCCGTTTGCCATGCCAAATCGTATGACAGGCCCTCCGCCAATTCGATTGCGGTCGCCATTGCCTGCAGATCGATCGGGCTGCCATCGCCAAAACAAATCGATTTCTGCGCCACATTGCGCTTGTCCTGCCAGCCCTGGAAGGCGGCGATCAACTGATTGAAGAACACCCGACGCCCATCATCCAGCGTCCGCACTGCAGGCAGCACCGGCGTTGTTACGCGCAGATTATTCTCCGGCGACCATTCCCATTGATAGCCCAGACTGCGCAGTTTTTCCTCGGCGGCGGTTTTGGTGTCGGCATTTAAAGTACTGCGCCAGCTGCGGCCCTGGCCGGATTGCAGATCCTCTTCATCAGGCATGGTGTTGGTGTACTTGACACCCTTTGCTGCGCAGGCCTCGACAAACTCCGGAACCAGTTCTTCGAGTTGCCGCAGCAGAATATCGGACCGGCACAGGGGCGTCGCACCGCCGATAGCAGCAGCATGTTCGCAGAAGAAAAACAGGCCGGAAGGGTAAATTGGCGTCTGCGCCATCTCATGATGCAGATAGATTGCGATATGAGCGGGTGCTTCGTTGGCGGTGAACACCCGCTCGGTCCGGTTGCGCCTTACCGCATTGGATAATGAATCGGTGTAGGTGAAATTTTTCAGCCCAAAAAACTGAATAAAGGCATCGAAATCCTGATCCGATACCAGCGGAAAACCACGAAACAAAATAGCGCCGTGTTCAGCCATCTCACTCTGTAATTTCGCCAGGTTCTCCTGCACCCAGGCTGACACCGCCTGCAGATCTGCGCCGCTGTTTGCCGGCATTGCGTAGACCAGCGGGAAGGTTTCCGGATGGAACTGCTGGCCGTCCACTGCCAGCGTGTCGATTCCCAATTCTCCCAGCTCGCTGATAGCGCCCCGTCCGCCCAATCCAGCATCAGCATTTTCAGTCGCTTTACTCACGTTCACCTCAATCATAAATGGGATAAAACCGGCCAAAGGCCTGTTCACAAAATGCGCCAGGATCATTGAATCTGCGGTTCTGATTCAATGCGGAGATTGCCGCCATATCTTCGCTGCTGAGCGTGAAATCAAACACCGCCAGATTTTCCGCCAGACGCTCAAGTCTGGATGTTTTCGGAATCACTGAGGTGCCGCGTTGCACTCCCCAGCGCAACACCACCTGTGCGGGGGAACGTTGCAGCCGCCGCGCAATCTCCAGAACCACCGGCTGGCTCAGCACCGAGTCGTTTTCAGTGGCCATCGAGAGCGCCACATAGGAGCCGGCGCCCAGCGGTGAAAAGGCGGTGACCGCCATATTGTAGTCCTGCGCCAGTTGAATCAGCCGCGCTTGAGTCAGATAGGGATGCGACTCAATCTGCAGCATCGCCGGTTTAATCTCGGCATAGGTCATCAGATCGTGCAACAGCGCGCTGTTGTAATTGCACACGCCGATATTGCGCACCAGTCCCGCCTGCACCAGCTCTTCCATCGCCCGCCAGGTTTCATACAAAGGTACCGGGTCGATTTCCATGGCCGGGTGTTCGGCTTTGGGGTTGAATATCCACTCTGGCGGATAACGCTCCGCAATCGGAACGTACTTCAAAGCAATTGGAAAATGCACCAGATACAGATCGAGATAATCAACGCCCAGATCCGCCAGCGTTTTCTCACAGGCAAGGCGCACATGTTCCGGACGATGAAAGGTGTTCCATAATTTGGAGGTAATCCAAAGGTCTTCGCGGCTGCAGATACCTTTGTCGATGGCTCGCGCAATGCCCTCGCCAGCCTCCACTTCATTACCATAATCCGCAGCACTGTCCAGATGTCGATAACCGGCTTCAATCGCGTGGCTTACCATCGCTGCGGTGTCGCTCTTCGCTATCTTCCACAGACCAAAGCCGACTGCAGGCATCGGCGTTCTATTTACTTGAATAGATGTGTCCATCATTGTTCGCCTTCTAATAGAAATTCGAGTTGCTGGGCCCGCAGAAAGCTGTCGATATTGACAGCCTGGCCGCTGGCCATGGATTCCTGCGCCGCGCTGGCTACGATCATCGACCATAAACCCTGCTGCACGGTTGCGCAATCCACCTGTCTGCCATCGAGCTGATCCATCAGCGCAATGTGCTCAAAATAAGTAGCGCCATGATGCCCGCTTTGTTCGATCAGACGGGGATACGATAATTCTGTGGTGCGCGATGCGCCGTTCTCGCCCAGCTCCAGTTTGATAGAAGTCTGCGTCGGCAGCTGGGCATGGAAATCAAAACGCTCTGCGGTAATCAGCCTCCCCTGCTCACCCACCACAATCATCTCTTCAGAGAAATCCGGGCAGAACATATTCAGCGTGAAACTGGCTCTGATGCCATTCGCATAATCGATACTGACAAAAGCATGATCATCAATATCAGCAGGCACACCGTTTTTTTTGAAATCCAGAAAGTTTACCGCCTGGCCACCGCTGGCATAGACCCGCACCGCTCGGGAGTCCGCCATCAGATTAATCAGATCAAAATAATGACAGCATTTTTCGACTAAAGTGCCGCCGGTATTGCTGCTGAATTTATTCCACTGGCCGACTTTGTCCAGGAACGGCGGACGGTACTCGCTCATGCTGATGGTGTGAATCTGCCCCAGGCTGCCACGGCTTTTCACCTCGTGAAATGCTTCCCGGTACTGCGCTTTGTAGCGGTACTGCAGGCCGATCTGCACGAACGCGCTGTGCTTCTGCGCGGCGTCCATTAAGGCCGCCGCATCAGCCAGGGTGGTCGCCATCGGTTTTTCCAGAAATATCGGCTTGCCGCTGGCCAGCGCGGTTTTGAGCACGTCGAAATGGGTGAAGTTAGGCGTGCAGATCATCAGCACGTCAGCGTCAGGATCGTTGCAGGCGGACTCCAGACTCGCATAACGGCGCAGCGGATCTTTGGAGACCATGATATGCGCTGCGCTAGCCGCATCCATGCTCTCCTGCTGCTGATCAAAGATGCCCAGCACCCTTGCCCGGCCCAGCAGCGCCGCCACCCGCATATGCTCCTGACCCATGGTGCCGGTGCCGATCACCACCAGATTATGGCGGGGCTCTTCCTGCTTATACAGATAGCGGTCAGCCTCGGTGATATGCCGCTGATTTACAGAATCTTCAAAAAATCGTAAGCGTGGTCTGGACATTTTTATTACCGGTTATTTGTTTACGACACTGGTATTTACGACACTGGTATTTTTTACGACACCGTTGTTTACGACACTGGTATTTAAGACACCGTTGTTTACGACACTGGTAGAGCAATCAGGACAGCACCTGGGCCGCCTGCGGTTGCTTATTCGCCTGCCATGCCCAGACCAGAATATTAATCAGCAGCAGCAAGCCCATCAATGGCCAGAATGCGGCGCTGAGTCCACCGACCAGCCCTATCGGAGAGAACAGCAGATACAAAGCCACGACACAGGACATCAATGTTGCAGCACACGGTATCGCAAAGCGCCAGGGCGTTAAATCCAGTAATCGCCGAGGCTGGTAAGACCAATCCTCGCTGCGCGGCCGCAGTGAACCAATCACCAGCATAATCGCCACTTCAATCGCGAACAGTATCGCGTACACATGCAGGAAATGAATAGTCACATCTTCATCAAACACAAAACGCAGCAAGCCATACGCAATCACATGAAAAATAATTGCGACCTTGGCGCCAAGTGCAGGCACCCGCGTGGTGAACAGACCGACAATAACGACAGCGATCACTGGAATATTGTAAAAACCGGTGAACATGCGGATCAATTGCCACAAACCTTCCGGCGCGTATTGCAGCAGAGGTGCCACCGCAAAGGAGAACAGCGCGATACCCACACTGGCAATTTTGGCGACGCGCAACATGGTCTTATCATCGACCGGCTGTTTCTTCAGTGGCGCATACACATCCAGACAAAACAGCGTGGCGGCGCTGTTCAACAAAGAATTGAAAGAACTGAACACTGCACCCAGCAGCACCGCAAGGAAAAATCCGGACGCGTACACCGGCAGCACATCACGGACCAGGCGCGGGTAGGCCAGATCAATGGAGCTCAAACCCGGCCCGTACATATGGAAGGCGATCACGCCAGGAATCATCATCATGAACGGCACCATCACCTTGAAAAAGCCGGTAAACAACACGCCTTTCTGCCCTTCAGCCAGATTCTTCGCCGCCAGGGTCCGCTGAATCACATATTGATTCGTGCACCAGTAAAACAGATTGGCGAAGATCATACCGGTGAACAAGGTGCCGAAAGGGGTCGGGGCGCTCGGACCGCCAATCGCGTTCAATTTTTCGGTATCCGTGCTGGTGATGATCGACAGACCGGCGCTGATACTGCCCTCGCCCAGCGCTGACAAACCCAGCACCGGCACCGCAATTCCAATGATCAGCAGTCCCACGCCATTCAAGGTGTCGGAGATTGCGACCGCTTTCAGCCCCCCAAACACCGCATAAAGGCTGCCGATAAAGCCAATCGCAATAATCGTCATCCACAGCGCCTGGCTGTAACTGACGCCCAGCAAGCCCGGCACATCAAACAATTGCAGCACCGCAATGGAACCGGCATACAGCACCGAGGGAATCGTCACCAGGCCATAGCCGACCATAAACAGAATCACCGTCAAACGCCGCACACCATCGTCAAAGCGTGAATTCAAAAACTCCGGCAACGTGCTGAACGCGCCCGCCAGATAGCGGGGCAGAAAGATGAAGGCCATGCAAATGGTGGCGAATGCAGCAGTAACTTCCCAGCCCATGCTGCTGAGATTGAAACCATAGGCAGACCCGTTGAGCCCGATCAATTGTTCTGCGGACAGATTAGTGAGCAGCATGGAACCAGCTATGAACACTGCGCTCAGCCCGCGTCCCGCCAGGAAGTAACCATCCTGAGTGCTGACTTCACCACGGGTTTTTCGGAAGGAGATAAAGGCCACCAGTGCCATGAAGAACGCACAACTCAACAGGGTTGTTAAAAGGTCACTGGTTTCCACGAATCGCTCAGCAGTTGTTAAGATAAAATCGACTGGCAGAAATACCGCATTCCGCAGCCAGGGTCAAACCCAATATATCAGCCCATGTCAGCGCCTGGTTTTATTTGACGAGCCGTCAAAAAGGATTAGTATGAAGGCTGAACAATAACAACAGCTTTTTCCAACTTAAAATAAAAGTGAACTCTGTTATGGAAGAATCAGAAAAAAAACCTGGCTCAAACACTGTATCCCGTCGCGAATTTATTAAATCCACCGCCGCCGTCACTGCCGGCATTCTTATCGTTCCCAGCCATGTGGTCAGTGGTCTCGGCTATCAAGCCCCGAGTGACAGACTGAACATTGCCGGAGTCGGCATCGGTGGTCGCGGCTTCAGCGTGCTGCAAGCGATGGAGGAACACGCCAATATTGTGGCCCTGTGTGATACCGACTGGCGCTATGCCCAGCGCTGTTTTGACCGCTACCCGGCCGCCCGTAAATTCTGGGACTGGCGCAAAATGTATGACGAGATGCCCGATGATATTGATGCCGTTGTGGTCGCCACCGCTGATCATACCCACGCCTCCGTCGCCGCGCATGCAATGACCATGGGCAAGCATGTCTATGTTGAAAAACCGCTCTCGCACACCGTCTATGAATCCCGCCTGTTGACCCGGCTGGCCAGTACGCATCGTCTGGCCACGCAGATGGGCAACCAGGGCGCCTCCGATGAGGGCGTGAACCTGATGGTGGAATGGATTAAAAACGGCGAGATTGGTGAAGTGCGTCATATTGAAGCCTTTACTGATCGGCCCATCTGGCCACAGGGCATCAACACACCTGTCGTTGCTCAGGCAGTGCCGGACACCATGGATTGGGATCTGTTTATCGGCCCGGCAAAGATGCGGCCTTACAATGAAATCTACACCCCCTGGAATTTCCGCGGCTGGTGGGATTTTGGCACCGGAGCTCTTGGCGACATGGCCTGCCATATTCTGCACCCGGCCTTCAAAGCGCTGGAGCTGGGTTACCCCACTAACGTGCAAGGCAGTTCAACACTGTTGATGCAGGACAGCGCGCCGATGGCGCAGAAAGTGACCCTGATGTACCCGGAGCGCAGCAGCAGTTTTGGACAGTTGCCGGGCGTAAAAGTGGACTGGTATGACGGCGGCATTCAACCGCTCAAGCCGGCGGGCTGGCCGCAGGGGCGCAATATGAATAATCGGGGTGGCGGCGTGCTGTTCCACGGCAGCAAAGACACGCTGATCTGTGGATGTTATGGCGCCGACCCGTGGTTGCTATCCGGTCGAGTGCCGGCGGTGGCGCAGACTGAGCGCCGCGTCGACACCAGTCACTTTGTCGATTGGATCCGCGCCTGTAAAGAAAGCCCGGACAGCCGCATCGAAACCAAATCAGCCTTCCGCGAATCCGGTCCCTTCAATGAGACCGTGGTGATGGGCGTGCTGGCGGTGCGATTACAGGCCCTGAACAAAGAGCTGGAATGGGATGGTGCCAATATGCAGTTCACCAATATCAAACCCGATGAACAACTCACCATGGTGACCGCAGATGGTTTCAGTATTACCGAGGGTCGCCCTTCTTTCTCACGCACCCGCACCGACCCGATGAATGCGCAGGCTTTTGCCGATAGCTTGATTCGGACTAAGTACCGCGATGGCTGGACTCTGCCGGAAATGCCTTCATGAGAGTGCTGAGCAGGGTCATCATTTAAAACTATAAATCATTGAGAAGCAGAGCAGACAGCTATGGAAAATAATGAATATGATGCAATTGTGGTTGGTTCCGGCATCAGCGGTGGCTGGGCAGCCAAGGAACTGACTGAAAAAGGCCTGAAGGTATTGATGCTGGAGCGGGGCCGCAATCTGGAACATGTCCGCGATTATGTAAATGAGCATAAAGAAGTGTGGGAGTTTCCACACCGCGATCAACGCACCCGGCAGATGGTTGAAGATTTTCCTGTACTACGCCGCGACTATCCGCTCAATGAATCCACGATGGGTATGTGGGTGAATGAAAAAGAGTCTCCCTACGAAGAAGTTAAACGCTTCGATTGGTATCGCTCCTATCAGGTGGGTGGCCGCTCGCTGTTATGGGCACGGCAGAGTTACCGCTTTAATCGTATGGATTTTGAGGCCAATGAAAAGGAAGGCATCGCTGTCGACTGGCCAATCCGCTACGAAGACATGGCCCCCTGGTATGATTATGTAGAAGGTTTTGCCGGCATCAGCGGCTCAAAGGAAGGCTTGGAAGTTCTGCCCGATGGCAACTTCCTGCCGCCGATGGCGCTCAACTGTGTCGAGAAAGATATTGCCGAACGGATCAAGACGCACTTTAACGGCGAGCGCAGGATGATCATCGGCCGCGTCGCCAATCTCACCGAAGCGCGCCCTGAACAGAACCGCACCGCCTGCCAGTACCGCAACCGCTGCTGGCGTGGCTGCTCCTTTGGCGCGTTCTTCAGTACCCAATCTGCAACCCTGCCCGCAGCAATGGCAACCGGCAACCTGACGCTGCGCCCCTGGTCGATTGTGAACCGTCTCATTTATGACAAGGATGCCAAACGCGCCACCGGCGTTGAAATAATTGATGCCGAAACCAACGAAGTCATCGAGTACAAAGCGAAGATAATTTTCCTCAATGCCTCCTCGTTCAACTCCACCTGGATTCTGATGAATTCTGCTACCGATGTCTGGCCTGATGGTCTGGGCAGCAGCAGTGGTGAGCTTGGTCACAACGTGATGGACCATCACTTTCGCGTCGGTGCTGCAGGCCGTGTTGATGGCTATGACGATAAATACTATTACGGGCGGCGCCCCAACGGTTTTTACGTGCCGCGCTTCCGCAATGTGGGCAACGACCAGCGCGATTACGTGCGTGGCTTTGGCTATCAGGGTTCAGCCAGCCGCACTGGCTGGAGCCGCAATATTGGTGAACTGAATGTCGGCGCGGATCTGAAAGAAGCACTGATCACCCCGGGCGACTGGCGTATCGGCTTCACCGGCTTTGGCGAAATGCTGCCCCACCATGACAATCGCATTTACCTGAACCGGGAAATCACCGACAAATGGGGACTGCCGGTGCTGGCTATGGATGTCAGTATCCGCGCCAATGAAATTGCAATGCGCAAAGACATGATCGGCGATGCCGTTGAAATACTGGAAGCCTCTGGCGTCAAAGATGTCGCCGGCACTGATTCCGGTTATGCCCCAGGCATGGGTATTCACGAAATGGGCACCGCACGCATGGGTCGCGATCCGCGCACCTCAGTATTGAATGAGTTTAACCAGGTGTGGGACGCGCCCAATGTATTTGTGACAGATGGCGCCTGCATGACTTCCAGCTCCTGCGTAAATCCTTCCCTGACCTATATGGCTCTCACCGCCCGCGCTGCTGATTATGCGGTGCAGGAACTCAAAAAAGGAAATCTGTAATCATGAACAGACGCGAACTTTTAAAGATGATTACGGCGGCGACTGGTTATGCGCTGATCGGCTCGCCTGTGCTGATGTCGGCCTGCAGCCGCGCCGAACCGTACAGCGGAGCAGCGTTCAGTGGCGCTGATATCGGCCTGCTCGCAGAAATTTCTGAGACGATAATCCCCCGCACCAGTACGCCCGGCGCAACCGATGCTGAGGTGGCACCCTTCATAGCGATGATGGTGGACGATTGCTACTCGGATGCTGATCAGGCGACCTTCCATGAGGGCCTGGTTACATTTCAACGCGATTGCAGCAGCACATACAACACTCAGTTCGCTGCTTTACAGCCTGAGCAGAAGGCTGAGTTTCTGACTGCACTGGATCTGCAGGCGCGCGCTTACCAGCGTTCTGAAGGGGGCTCAGCGCACTATTTCACGATGATCAAACAGCTGACTCTGCTGGGCTTTTTCACCTCCGAAATTGCGCAAAAAGAAGTGTTGCGTCTGGTGCCAATCCCAGGCAGTTTTGATGGCTGTTATCCACTGCAAAAAGGCGAAGCGGCCTGGGCAATTTGAAAAATCAGCTGTCCAGATCTCAGGTATTTTTAAAGTCAGAACGCCCGTCTCACTCTTGTATCCAGGACTGTGAAAAAAAATGAATAGAAGAAACTTTTTGAAACTCAGTGGCAGCGTTGGCAGTCTTGCTCTGCTCAGTAACTGCGCAGGCGCGGCTGAAGGCCATTACCCTTTCGGTATTCAACTGTACACGCTGCGCGACGATATGCCCGGCGATCCAGATGGCGTGCTTCGGCAGCTGGCCGGTTTCGGCTATCAGCAGATTGAAAGCTTCGAAGGCCCGATGGGAATGTTCTGGGGTAAGACGCCAGCCGCATTCAAAGCGTATATCAATGATCTGGGTATGGACCTGGTTGCCAGTCACTGCACTATTGAACAAGGTTTTGAGCAGAAAGCTGCCGACGCAGCGGACGCCGGTATGCAGTATCTGATCTGCCCTATCATTGGCGCGCAGTCATCCATGGATGGCTATCTCCGATACGCTGATCGGTTTAATGAGTGCGGCGAGATCTGCAGGCAGAACGGTTTGAAGTTCGCCTATCACAATCACAATTACAGTTTTATTGCCGTTGATGGGGTGTTCCCGCAGGATCTGATGATGCAGAACACGGACCCCATGCTGGTCGATTTCGAGTTGGATATGTTCTGGCTGACAGCTGCAGGACAGGATGTTGAAACCTGGCTGCGTAAATATCCTGGCAGGTTCCCCTTGTCCCATGTTAAAGATCGCCTTGCCAACTCGCCTGGCATGTCCTTAACAGCGACCACCACGCTGGGCAAAGGCATCATCGACTATCCGAAAATTCTGCCGATAGCTTATGAGCAAGGCATGCGTTATTTCCTCGTGGAACAGGAGAGTTACGCCGGCACCACTCCGTTAGAGAGCAGTGCCGATAATGCGAAATACATGCAGCAGTTTCAGTTCTGATGAATTAGGACATTGCCATGACTATTTCCGCCCAAGATATTGAATCAGAAGCGCTTTCTCTCCCTGGAGAAGAAAGGACCCGGCTGGCGATACATCTTTTGGAGAGCATCGGAGAATGGCCACGTATGGATCAGCAGCAAATAGAGCTGGCTAGGGTCGCCGAAGCAAACAGGCGGTATCTGGCATATCTTCGCGACGAAGAGCAGTCGATACCTGCTGATGAAGTATTTGCCGAGCTTAGGGCTGATGATTGTTGAAGCCGGATGTTTCCTCGAGACCGCCCATATTATTTTACGCTCGCCTATAACCGTCTTAATGTAAAAATTCCGCGGATGGCAGGGCATGCCGGATAGCTGATCCCCTGCTATACGGGGGAAACCAGGCATTTTGAGTGGATCAGTATTGAAACCTCCTCAAAGACGACTCAGCGGACTGCGAACACCCGCCGCCCCCTGCTTCAGCACGTGAGTATAAAGCTCTGTAGTTTTCACATCCGCATGTCCCAGTTGCTGCTGAACCGTACGGATGTCGGCGCCGGATTCCAGAAGGTGCGTAGCGAATGAATGTCGCAAGGTATGACATGTCACATCCTTACGCAATTCTGCCTTCCTGGCTGCCCAGCGGATTCGCTTATTGAGGTTGTTTTCATCGTAATGATGCCGTCTGATAAGTCCGGTTGCCGGCTCTGCACTTAGCCTGGACGCGGGAAAGAGATAATGCCACCCGATGCTCGTAGGAGCTTTTGGATACTTCCTGGCCAGCGCGTCCGGTAGATAGACCCCGGAATAATAGGGGTTGAGAAGATCCTCATGGAAATACAATTCAACCTGAGCCATCTGTTGGCGCAGATGAGGCAGCAGCTCATCCGCCAGCGTCACAAGTCGATGCTTGCCTCCCTTACCGTTAACGACACGAATCTGCCGGTAATCAAAATCAATATCTCGAATCCTTAGGCGGACAAGCTCAATACGCCGCAGTCCAGAGCCATACAGAATTGCAGCCATCAAATAATGGACTCCCGACAACTGCGCGAGCAGTAAACGCACTTCCTGGACCGTCAACACCACAGGCAACTTACGTTGACGACTGGATCTGCGAAAGTGCTCCAAAGGTGCAATGCTTTGAGAAAGGTATTTCGTTTTCAAGAACACAATAGCATTCAAGGCGACCCTCTGGGTCCCTGAAGCCACTCTGCGTTCGTCAGCCAGATATGTCAGGAACCGTTCAATATCAACCGATGCCAGATCCCGGGGATGTTGCTTTCCGCAGAACACTATGAAATATTTACACCAGTACAGATACGCATCGATAGTGCGTTCACTATAATTGCGAACCCGCATGAATGACTCGACGGATTGCAGAAAGGGAGATTTCGTTCTCATGAATACCTTCATCCTTGAAAGTTCAATGCCTGCTTAACCAA
>JBDNGQ010000294.1:0-23042 GCA_041689205.1 Pseudohongiellaceae bacterium
ATACCTTTGATTGCGGCCAGGGCTACTTTTGCCTTCTGCTCTCCGGTAAAGACCTTGCGCTTGTTCTCTGACATTTCTAGAGCCTCAGTTAAAGCAAGGTATATCTTAAACCTTTGTCCTGATTCCGGGGTCCACTATACAGTTTCGCATGACAGTATTGGATTTTCTTGATTTATTGGATTATGTTGGCCGTCCGGAGGTGTTTATACATCAATTAATTTTCGATTAACAATAAGAAGTTTATCGTTATGATGATTCATATAATTTTATATATTTTGATAATTTTAAGTCTGGTGTGGGGAAGGTTCAGATTTTTCAAAGTTAATTCAGGTACGACACAGCTGAGTCTGATCATGTATGATCTGGCTGTTGCAATTCAGATACTGTTCACAATTTACTATATGACAAACGCTGCAGGCTTGTCGCCTTTGCTGGTTTATGTCTCCTTTTTCCTTTATTTAAGTGGATTACTGATTTTCTGGTGGGCAATTCTCACTGCAAAATCTTTGGACTTTGCATTCAGTGACCGGGTGGGAAGTATTGTAACTTCAGGTCCATTCAAAATAGTCAGACATCCATTTTACATCTCTTACATCCTGGTATGGCTTAGCAGCAGTTTGCTGTTTAATTCGCCTGCTTTGTGGATTTCACTGTTCTACTTGATAGCTTTTTACATACTTTCGGCTAGAAAGGAAGAGAAAGTTATCTTGAGAAGCGTGTACTCTGAGGAGTACGAAAACTATGTTCAAGCTGTAGGAATGTTCCTACCAAGGATTAAAAAATGGAAGCCATTAAGTTCAGAACCCTGATATTAGATGAAGATATTGAAAAATTTTTGTGCAAATTTGAAACCTACGTAAGAGTAAAGTTGCCATACGACTACTCGGCCCGCAGCAGGATTGTTGCTGGTTTTATCGAAGATGAGATGGTGGCCGGGTATATGCTGGTGACAAAGCCAGCTTTCAGAAGTCTTATGTTTGTTCCAGATGAAGTAAAAAGCGAACATGAATTTTTTAAGAACGATCAATATGAAATGATGGAAGTGAACGGATTCTGGATCAGTCCACGCTTAAAGACTGCTGCAGAAAGATACCAGGTCTGGATGAACTTGATCTGGGATACGTTTATGTCGAAGAAGCAGTATGTTCTCATGATGTCAGATTTGAGAAATGAGAATGCCAAACACTTATATAGCCTGACGGGTACTCAGCTGTTATACGAAGGTCCTCCTATGGTCATGTCTGGAGCTAAAACTCATGCAGGTATTCGCTTAAGTTACACAAGGCGCTGGCAACTGCTTTTGAATATTCCCAAATATTGGCTGGAATACAAGAGCAGAGAGCGACGCTTCAACAAACGATTGAAAGAGCGAAGCTTTTCCAGAGTGGCGAAGGTTGGTTAAGATTGAGCTACAGAGTTCGCGCATTGCAGGGTGCCTGGGCATCCTGCCTGCGGGCGCAATTTAAACAATACGATCACTTGTATGAATCAGCCTGGCTGAGTAATATCGATTACATCATGGTTTGATCGGAGTATTATTTGTGAGCCAGCAAAGAGTCAGATTATTATTAAGTGAATTGCAGCTTGAGTTGGCCCGAACTGGGGAAGTGGATGAAGAGACATTGGCTCTGATTCGTAAGCTCGAGCAGGATATTGATGAACTGATTGAATCTTCGGAGCAGCGCAACAGCCCGGTGCTTGATGATGCGATCGCATTAGAGGCACGTTTTGCTGCGAACCATCCGATTGCTGAGAAGTTGCTGAGAGAGGTAATAGACAGTCTGGCTCGTATAGGAATCTAAGCTGCGTTTACTTTAAGAGCGAATGATAACGAGTTACTGCCGTTTCTGTACCTGCTGTCAGTAGAACAAGGTCGCTGAGCTCACGCCAGGGATCTGAGCTCAGCAGGCCCTTGACGGAGTGATCGACGCGACCGGCCTGAGTCAGCAAATTCTGCAGAGATGTGGTGCTTAAACGTCCCAGCGCCGCAGTTACACAGGGTTTTCGGTTGCTCCATACATGCTCAGTCTGCAGAACTGACGCGATGCTCTGACCTGCCTCTACTTTTGCAGCCAGCATGGTCAGGCTGCGCAGTTCCTTGCATAGCATCGCCAGAATCATCAACGGTTCACTGCCTTCAGCAGCGAGGCCCTGCAGCATTCTAATGGCTCTGAGGCTTTGCCCGGCAAGCGTGGCATCAACCAATGCGAAAACATTGTAGCGCGAGCTGTTAGCAACCAATTGCGAAACTGCTTTAGCATCCAGTGTGACTGTTGCTCCCTGATCTGTTTTTGAGCGCAGTAATAAGGCCAGCTTTTCGATCTCCTGATCTGCAGCCAGCAGATTGCCTTCTACCCTGTCCGCCAGCACCGCTATTGCGTCACGATCTGCCTTAATACCAAGTCGTTGCAGACGCGATAAGATCCATTGCGGCAGTGCCGCTGCATCTACAGGCCATATGTGTATCACTGCGCCATGTTCCTCAAGGTTTTGAAACCACTTGGTTTTTGCGGCAGCAGATTCAATTTTTGGGCTTACAATCAACAAAATATTGTCGGGATTGGGTGATGAGAGATAAATACGCAGGGCATTTTTGGCATTGTCATCCAGTTTTGCTGTGCGCAGCCGTAACTCGATGATTTTCTTTGTTGCGAACAGCGACAGGCTGTTGCCGGACTGCTGCAGATGCTGCCAGTCAAAACTGCTCTCAACAAAAAATTGTTCCCGCTCGCTGAATCCGAGAGTTCGACAGTGCGTACGGATTAAATCAGTAGATTCCTGAACCAGCAGCGGCTCATCACCAGCAATCCAGTACATGGGCAGCAAAGCTTTAGCAAGATGGGCAGAAAGCTGCTCAGCACGCAGTTTCACAGCGTCAACTACCTGAGGCTGGCAGGAATTGCAGGCGGCGCATCAATTGGTTGACCAGCTCCTGACGCATTTCGATGCGTAGCAGCTCAATTTCAGAATTGCTGCCAGCGATGTTGGCAATATCCTCGAAGTAAGTTTTCTGAACGGTGAGCGTTTCTGATTCGAACACCACTGCGCCGCCAGGATCGTTGAGCGCAACTTCAACGCTGGAGCTCAATTCATACTGTGCCGCACTGGCACGACTGGTAACTGACACCGGCCGGATGCTGTTCTGCTCTTCACTGACCGAAAGCGTGTATCCGTCGCTGCCAACAGCAACACCTGAACTGTTCAGGGCATTGCGCAGCAAACGAGAAAAAGGTGCATTCTGCTGCTGAAGATTCAGCGCAATGCTTGAAAATGGCAGTCGCGCGTTTTCACTGCCTCGAAGGCTAAACCCGCAACTGCACAGTGTCATAACAAGAACTAAGATTAATGTCAGGCGCATATGTTTAGCCCGCCACCACAATATTAACCAGCTTTCCTGGCACTACGATTATCTTGCGGATGCTGCCACTGCCGGTAAACTTTTGAACATGTTCATGAGCCAGCGCCAGTTGTTCCAAGCTGATGCGATCCATATCTCTGGCTACCTCAATACGTGCCCGCAGTTTGCCATTGACCTGAACAATAATTTGAACTGAATCCTGCTGCAAAGCATCACGATCGACGTGAGGCCACCGGCTGTCGATCACCGCTTCGCTGTGTCCAAGGTGCAACCAAAGCACATGACTGAAATGGGGGACTATTGGTGCCAGTACCTGAATGATAATTTCAAGTGCCTCATGCACAATTCTGTTGTTTAAATGCTGCATTCCCTCTCCAGCCGGAGAGGCTTCATTGTGTTCCTGGAACTTATGCAGGGCATTGACCAATTCCATGACAGCCGCGATCGCTGTATTGAAGGTCTGTCGACGTGCATAGTCATCAGTAACTTTTTCCAGCGTGGAGTGGGTTTTAAAGCGCAGCTGCTTTTGCTCAGCGTTTAAATGTACGCCAGAGAAACTGCAAGTTTTCTGCAGCTCACTGGCATTGTGATTGAATGCAGTACGCCACAATTTGCGCAGGAATCGGAAACCACCTTCCACACCGCTGTCTGACCATTCCAGGGTCTGATCCGGTGGCGATGCGAACATCATAAACAGCCGTACAGTATCGGCACCGTATTTTTCAATCAGTGGCAAAGGGTCAACTGTGTTGCCCTTGGACTTTGACATTTTACTGCCGTCTTTCAGCACCATGCCCTGGGTCAGCAGTCGACTGAAAGGTTCATCGCTGTTAAGCAGTCCTTCGTCGCGCAGAAGTTTATGGAAAAACCGCGCATACAACAGATGTAGAATCGCATGCTCAATACCGCCAATGTATTGATCTACCGGCAACCAGTAATCGGCGCGCTGGTCCAGCATCCCCGTATTAAGGTCACTGCATGCGAAGCGGGCATAGTACCAGGACGATTCCATAAAAGTGTCGAAGGTGTCGGTTTCTCGTTCGGCCTCCCCACCACAGTCAGGACATTTGACCTGATAGAAAGAAGGCATTTTTTTCAAAGGTGAACCGGATTCATCAATGGCTACATCCTCCGGCAGAATCACCGGCAGATCCTGTTCGGGCACCGCAACTGCTCCGCAGGACGGGCAGTTGATGATTGGAATTGGCGTGCCCCAATACCTTTGCCGGGAAACACCCCAGTCACGCAGGCGGAAATTGACCTGCTTTGAGCCCTTATTGCGCTCATTCAGCCAATGCTCAATGCGTTCGAAGGCGGTACCAAAATCCAGACCATCAAACTCGCCGGAATTAATCAGGATGCCTTTGTCTGTATAGGCAGCTTTATCCAGATCACACACTGAGTTGTCATCCGCAGGGCGGATAACCTGCTTAATCGGTAAATGGTATTTACCAGCAAATTCATAATCGCGCTGATCATGACCAGGCACGGCCATTACCGCGCCAGAGCCATAGTTCATCAACACAAAGTTGGCGATAAAAATGGGTAGTGATTCACCCGAAATCGGATGTATGGCTTTAAATCCGGTGTCCATTCCCAGTTTTTCCATCGTCGCCATATCTGCTTCAGCAACTTTGACATGGCCTTGCTGGCGAATGAATTCCTCGAGTGCTGAGTCAGACTCTGCGGCCAGCAGTGCGAGAGGATGCTGAGGCGCGACGGCAACATAAGTCACACCCATCAGGGTGTCCGGACGAGTGGTATAAACCGAAAGGCTACGGTATTGATCGTCACTCATCCCAGCGACATCAAAGTGCAGCTCTATGCCTTCAGAGCGGCCTATCCAGTTGGACTGCATGACACGGACTTTCTCCGGCCAGTCCTCCAGTTTGCTCAGATCATCGAGCAGTTCCTGGGCATAATCGGTAATCTTGATAAACCATTGCGGGATCTTGCGCCGTTCTACCAGCGCGCCGGATCGCCAGCCTCGGCCATCGACTACCTGCTCATTAGCAAGTACGGTTTGATCAACCGGGTCCCAGTTTACTTCTGCCTCTTTCTTATAGACCATACCCCGGGCAAACAAGCGCGTGAAAAACCACTGTTCCCAGCGATAGTAATCAGGACTGCAGGTGGCAATCTCACGATCCCAGTCGTAGGCATAACCCAGTTGCTGCAACTGCTTACGCATGTAATCAATATTGCTCCAGGTCCACTGCGCTGGAGGAATTTTTCGTTGCATAGCTGCATTTTCTGCAGGCAATCCAAATGCATCCCATCCCATGGGTTGCAGAACATTCTTACCGAGCATACGCTGAAAGCGGCTGATGACATCACCGATTGCATAGTTTCTTACATGTCCCATATGTAAATGACCGCTGGGATAGGGAAACATGGAGAGGCAATAGAATTTTTCTTTGCTGCTGTCTTCGACAACCTGAAAGCTCTTGTGAGTCTGCCAGTATTGTTGTGCCGCAGCTTCAACTGCCTGAGGTGCGTATTGATCGTCTGTCATCGTGTCCATTATTTACTATCTGCTGTCTTGTGGGCCATCGGAGGCGCGCCAAAACTGCGCAGCCGCCGAAATTGCAAAGCGCTAAAGCATACCTCAGACAATGCCTGACATACAGGGGCAAGCCTGACTTTTTGGCGGTCTGCGGACTGAGAGCAGGGGCCGTTCACTTGCTTCTGTCAGGGTTATTGAGTTAGTCGGTCGGCTGAATGGAGTGTACCTTCAGCAAACGAATCTGGCGACTGTCGGCGTTTAAAACGGTGAATAGAAATCTGCCAATTATAATGGTTTCATCACGCGCAGGAATATGACGCAGATGCTGCAGTACCAGGCCGCCTACGGTGTCGGCTTCCTGATCGCTGAAATCGGTTTCGAAATATTCGTTAAATTCGTCGATTGGAGTAAGCGCTTTAACAATATAGTTGTCGTTATCAAATTTCTTGATAAAGCTGTCATCATCTACATCGTATTCGTCTTCAATTTCACCAACTATCTGTTCAAGAACGTCTTCGATTGTTACTGCGCCACAGGCGTTGCCGTATTCGTCAATAACAATAGCCATATGATGGCGGGTTTCTCTGAACTCCTTCAGCAATATGTTCAAGCGCTTGCTTTCGGGCACAAAAGTGGCCGGGCGCACGATATCCTTGATATTGAATTTTTCTGCGCTGCCATTCAGCGCTAAACGAAGCAGATCTTTGGCAAGCAATATGCCCATCACGGTGTCGGGGTTCTCTCCGACCACAGGGAAACGCGAATGCGAGGCTTCTACTACGATATCCAGAATTTCTTCCAGCGAATTTTTGGATGAGACGGTCACCACCTGTGAACGCGGAATCATGATGTCCCGGACCTGCATGCTGGAAACCTGCAGCGCGCCTTCAATAATACTGAGCGCATCGGCGTCCAGAACCTGATCCTGTTCAGCATTGCGCAGAAGTTCCAACAGGCTCTTGGTATCGGTTGGCTCGTCTGAGAACACTTGCGCTAATTTATCGATCCACGAGCGCGGCCTTGGATCGATACTGGATGCTTCGTCAGACATTTCGTAATTTCTCTTTTCTCGAATTTTCACTGTTAAAATTTACTCGGCAATAAGATAGGGATCTGAAAATCCGAGTCCGTTCAATATTTGTATCTCAAGCGTCTCCATCGCATTGGCTTCAGCTTCGGTGTCATGATCAAAACCATTGAGATGCAATACTCCGTGGATGACCATATGTGCCCAGTGTGCTTTCGGCAGCTTTTGTTGTTCTGCGGCTTCACTGGCGACCACTGATGCACAGATTGCCAGATCGCCCAGGGGTATTTCATCCAGTGCTGGTATTGCGAAATCGGGAACAGTGCTGCTGAATGACAATACGTTGGCAGGCTTATGTTTATTGCGATAGGTACTGTTTAACTGGGTCGATTCAGTCTCGTCCACTATGCGTATGCCGATGTTGAATGCTTTTTGTGAGACCTCTGATCGATCGCCAATGACCGCGTTCTGGGCAACATTAGCCCATTGCTCAAACGCGGATTGATCGGGTATATCCTGAATCGTACTGGCGTTTTCCAAATCAATGATCACGTTCATACAAATGACTGCCATCCTGAAGGTTGAGCGCGGTAATAGTTTTTTGGTCATATCGGTCGTAGGCTTCGACAATCCGTTGGACCAGCGAATGGCGGACTACATCTTTGGATTCAAACCAGGTGAAACCGATTTCAGGAATATCCTCCAGAACCTTGATTACATGCACCAGGCCTGAGCGGGTTCCCTTGGGAAGATCGATCTGCGTAACGTCGCCAGTGATAACAGCGGTTGAGCCAAAACCAATCCGGGTTAGAAACATCTTCATCTGCGACATGGTAGTGTTCTGGCTTTCATCGAGGATAATGAAGGAGCCATTCAGAGTCCGGCCGCGCATATAGGCCAGAGGGGCAACCTCAATGACGTTTTTTTCGATCAGGCGCGAAACTTTTTCAAAGCCCAGCATCTCGTAAAGTGCATCATATAAGGGGCGCAGATAGGGATCTATTTTCTGAGCCAGGTCGCCAGGCAAAAAGCCTAGTTTCTCTCCGGCCTCAACAGCGGGCCGGACGAGCAGCAGGCGTTTCACTTTTTCCTGCGCAAGGGCTTCTACTGCACAGGCAACAGCGAGGTAAGTTTTACCTGTGCCAGCCGGACCAATTCCAAAATTAATATCAAATTCTCGTATCGACTCAACGTACTGCCGCTGATGATCACCTCGTGGCTTGATTGAGCTGTACGGAGTTTTAAGGATCATGGACCGGTGTGTTGATTCTCCCTCATTGCGGTCATGCTGTAATTCTGAGGAGTCGTCATCTTTAAGTGTCAGATGCACGAGATTGGGGCTTAAAGCAGTGCCATCCTCGGTTGCTTGATACAGCGTATCGAGCACATGGCTGGCTTTCTGGACATTAGCAGGCGTGCCGGTAAGTTTGAAGACATTGCCGCGCTGCTGAATTTTGAGTGCCAGGGATTTCTCAATCTGTTGGATATGTTCGTTGAGATGACCGCACAAGTTGGCAAGTCGATGGGCATTTTCAGGCTCAAGAACGAGCCGTTCGGTGTAATTTTCGGTAGCCATGCAGCTAGCTTGTGAACCTCCCGGAATGAATAACGATGTGCTTAGTATAGCAATCTCCCAGCGCTTGTAATCAGAATTTTTCTGATCCAATGCGCTGATGGGATTGCTTAACCACCGACATTAACATAAGCCGATGAAATTAAAGGCTTCCGGCAAGAGAATTAGGAAGAGCTTCCAATATCTTTACATTTACAAATTGACCAATCAGCTGAGGATCATCGCAGCGGAAATGCACTACCCGGTTGTTTTCAGTGCGGCCCTGCAAGTCGCCTGTGCCACGTCTGGCGTGGTCAGTAACCAGAATTCGCTGGGTGGTTCCGACCATTCGTGCGCTGATTGCGGCGGCCTGACTTATGATCTGAGCCTGCAGGATGGTCAGTCGGTGTTTCTTCTCCTGCGCGCTGGTGTGGTCGGGAAGGTCAGCAGCGGGCGTGCCCGGTCTGGCGCTGTAAATGAAGCTGAATGAGGTGTCGAATCCGATCTCAATAATCAGATTCATCGTGTCTTCGAAATCCTTATGCGACTCCCCTGGGAAACCAACAATAAAATCAGATGACAGGCTGATATCAGGGCGTATAGCCCGCAGCTTGCGGATTATTGATTTATATTCGAGGGTGGTATGGCCTCGCTTCATCGCCGCAAGAATGCGATCGGAACCACTTTGCACGGGCAAATGCAGGTGATCGACCAGTTCAGGGACATGGTTATAAACATCAATCAGGTTCTTTGAAAACTCCATCGGGTGCGAGGTTGTAAAGCGTAATCTGTCAATGCCATCAATAGCCGCAGCATAGGTGATAAGCGTTGCCAGATCAGCTGTTTCACCGCCGTAGCTCTGACCTCGGTAGGCATTCACATTCTGTCCCAGGAAATTAATCTCCCGAACACCACCGGCAGCAAGATGCACTGCCTCTGCCAGCACGTCGTCCAGCGGACGACTGACTTCTTCGCCACGGGTATAAGGCACTACGCAGAACGAACAGTATTTGCTGCAACCTTCCATTACGGTCAGAAATGCCTGGCATCCCGTAACTTTAGGTTCAGGCAATCGGTCAAATTTTTCAATCTCAGGGAAGCTGATGTCGACCAGAGGGGTTCGTCCACCAGCAGCATCAAGCATTTCTGGTAGTTTATGCAAGGTCTGAGGTCCGAAAACCACATCAACATAAGGTGCCCGTTTGCCAATCGCAGCGCCTTCCTGGCTTGCTACACAACCACCTACTGCAATCTGAACAGCCGGGTTAGCTTCTTTTAATGCGCGCCAGCGACCAAGCTGATGAAACACTTTTTCCTGGGCCTTTTCACGGATCGAACAGGTATTGAGCAGCAGCAGGTCAGCTTCTTCCGGCGTGGCCACGAGAACTGCGCCATGCGTCTCATTGAGCAGATCAAGCATTCTTGAGGAATCATACTCATTCATCTGGCAGCCATGGGTCTTTATGAAGACCTTTCTGGCAATTGCAGGTTTTGAGACAGCAGTTGGTGCTGGGATGCTGGTTTCGGGCTGGTTCATAGGCAGAATCTGAATTAAATGGGACAGGAGATCTGAAAAGCTGGTGAGTATAGCGCTAAAAGCTGGTGGTGTCCTGCGTCTCAATGATTGGCAGTCATCTCTGCGAGGAGCAGGGCGCCCCTGAATTTTATGCGGTAATCAGCCTGGTATTGCGTTAGACTGCGCGCATCGCCCTTATTTTTCTTGTCCTCCGACCTTGAATTGCTGTTAATCAGCCAGATATAGGCAGGGCGCTTACTCTCAAGAGATTAACTGATGGCTATACCCTCTGAAATTTACCGAATCACTTTCCTGAACAAAGGCAAGGTATACGAGGTGTATGCCAAGCAGGTTTATCAGAGTGAGCTCTACGGCTTTATTGAAGTCGAGGATTACATCTTTGATGAACGCAGTCAGGTGGTTGTTGATCCGAGCGAGGAAAAGCTCAAAGCCGAATTCAGTGGTGTAAAAAGGAGTTTTATTCCAATTCAGGCCGTTATCCGCATCGATGAAGTTGAAAAAGGCGGGGTCAGCAAAATTTCCAGTGGTGACAATATCACCCCCTTTCCTATCTCGCTGATCAGTGGTCGTTCCATTGAGCCATAGCAGGCGGATCCGTTCCGGCTGCATTGACGATGGCTGCTTATCCTGATTACAAATCTTTTAGATGCTGTTCCAGCGTGGCCATTTCCACACACAGCACAAATACTGTCATCGCCTGGTCGATATCTGCCAGGCTCGGAAATGAGGGAGCCAGTCGGATATTGCTGTTTTGTGGATCACGTTTATAAGGCCAGGTTGAACCGGCCGGTGTCAGTTTGACCCCTGCGGCTGCTGTCAACTGCACGACCCGGTCTGCCAGCCCTGGAAGGGTATCAAACTCCACAAAGTAACCACCGGCAGGTCTGGTCCAGCGACCGAGTGATTTGCCGTCCACGGTTTTGTCAGCCAGTCCGGCTTCCAGTTTTTCCAGCACCAGATCAAACTTTGGCTGCAATATGCTGCGATGTTTTTGCATCAGCGCCCGCACAGTCGGCATATCTTTCAAAAATCGGACGTGACGTAACTGATTGACCTTATCTGGTCCGATCGTTGCTATGGTCAGCTGGTCAACAAACTTCGCCAGATTTTGTTCAGATGTGGCGATGAATGAAATGCCCGCACCTGCAAAAGTGATTTTTGAGGTAGAACCAATCACAAAAACATTGTCCAGGGTGCCAAAATTCTCACTGAGCGTCAATATATTGGCCAGCTGTGGTGGATTTTCTACAAGATGATGCTCTGCATACGCGTTGTCCCACAATATACGGAAATTGGCCCCGGCAATTTTGCCTAACCGGGCCATCCGCTCGACCACCTTGTCAGAGTAAACAACAGCGCCCGGGTTGGAGTATTTAGGCACACACCAGATGCCTTTGATCAGAGGGTCGGCTTTGACCAGAGCTTCAATCTGATCCATATTGGGTCCGTCACGGTTCATCGATATCGGGATCATCTCGATATCCAGGGCTTCGCAAATCGAAAAATGGCGATCATAACCAGGTGCAGGACAAAGAAATTTTATCTTCCCTGCTGAGCCAGTCTCCTTGACCCATGCTGAGTCAGCATCTCGTACGCCGTGATAATATGCATGGCTCACAATCTGGTACATCAGCTGCAGGCTGCTGTTGCCGCCCACCATGATCTGAGAAACTTTTGCCTGCAGATAATCAGCCGCCAGTTGGCGGGCTTCTGGAATTCCCAGTGCACCCCCATAATTGCGGCTATCGGTGCCATCCGCGCACAGATAATTGTTGTTCAGAATTCCATCCAGGGCATCACTCAAAGTTAACTGTTCCGTTGAAGGTTTGCCGCGGGTGAGATCAAGATTGAGCTTTTCCTGCTGAATCTGCTGATATTGCTGTTGCAGTTGCTGGTGGCGCTCTGGCAGTTGCTGGTGATTCAAGAATCTGTCCTCGATGTTAGTGTTATGATGTTTTGTCAGTTGGGCATCAGCTTGTTCATGCAGTCCAGACAGTTTCAGCTGAACATGACCAGTCAGAATTTTACAGCATACTCAACGTAAACTCGATCCGGAGCAGTAATTTCAATGCAGAAAGCCCAGCCAGTTACAACGCCATCGACGACGAATCAGCACCCCTACGATGCGCTGACGCCTGATCGGGTACTTGCTGCGGTTGAAAGTCTTGGAATGGTCACAGATGCACGCATCCTTGCACTAAACAGCTATGAAAACCGGGTTTACCAGGTGGGTATAGAGGATGGTCTGCCGATTATAGTTAAGTTTTACCGACCTGGGCGCTGGCGTCGTGAGCAGATTCTTGAAGAGCATGCTTTCGCATGGGAACTGGCTGATCTGGAAATACCCGTGGTGGCACCCGATCGTGTAGACGGCAGCAATACCCTGTATGAGTTTGAAGGTTTTAGCTTTGCAGTTTTCCAGCGTTTACCTGGCCGTGCTCCTGAGCTGGATAATCTTGATAATCTGCTGGTGATAGGGCGCTTTATGGGGCGAGTTCATCGGGTAGGTGCCGGTGGAAAATTCAAACATCGCGGACGGATCAGTGTGCAGCAATTCGCCGTGGATAGCCGTGAGTTCCTGCTGAATAATAATTTTCTGCCAGACAGTTTACTGACTGCGTATGAAACGCTGAGTCGTGATCTGATCGATAAGGTGAGTGGTATTTTTAATCAAAATACAGTGGTCACCACCTTGCGCATTCATGGGGATTGTCATCCCGGCAATATTCTCTGGTATAACGATGCACCTAATTTCGTTGATTTTGACGATACTTTGACGGGGCCGGCGATTCAGGATCTATGGATGATGCTGTCGGGAGACCGTGATCAGCAACAGGGTCAGTTGCTGGAGTTAATTGAAGGCTACAACGAATTTTACGATTTTCATCCGCGCGAGCTAAATCTGGTTGAGTCGCTGCGGTCGCTTCGAATTATGCACTACAGCGCCTGGTTGGCCAGACGCTGGGAAGATCCGGCTTTCCCCCACAGCTTTCCCTGGTTCAATACTGAGCGCTACTGGGCATCCCATATTCTTGAATTGCGGGAGCAGATGGCTCTGCTGGATGAACCCCCATTGCGTCTTATGTTCTAACTAAAATCAATTTCCGGCAGCGCTTTCTGCCAGCAGCAATTGCAGTTCGCGCTCAAGAATCTCGATATCGCCTTCTCTGAAACCCGTGTGCACCTTGCGGATAACACCGGTGCTATCAATCAGATAGGAAGTGGGCATGCCCATCACGCCATAAGCTTCCATGACCTCATTGCTGGTATCAGCAGGGGTCAGATAATCCAGGTTCACATCCAGCAGGAAGTCCTGTCCATCTTCTATCGGGTTATCGACATTGATGGCTATCACTTCAAAGCCCTGATCACGATAGCGCGCGTACAGTTCATTAATCAAAGGCAGTGACCGCAGGCAGGGAGCGCACCAGGATGCCCAAAAATCGACATAGACGGTTTTACCTCGGAATGCTTCCAAAGATATGGCTGGTCTGCCTTCATGGAGATCTGGCAGGGTAAACGCCGGTGCCAGCTCTCCCTGCTGTGCCGCAAAACCGGACACGCTTATCAAGCCAGAACCGAATAGCAGGATGCTCAGCAAAAATCCCCGCCTCATGTTTGTCATCGGCAAAACTCCCTGTTCGGTTTAAACTGCATTTATTGAAGATCTGTTTAAGGCTGGGGCGTCGGCAAAACTCTGCATCAATTGCTGCCAGCGCTGGCGCTGAATTTTCAATTTGTATTTCACTTCGCGATAACTGTCATGCAGTTCTATTTTCTCCCAATGTGTCCACTTTTCGTGCAGTTCAGAAGTTTTTGCCGCGTACCAGGATTGTCTGTGCTGGTACCACAGATGCAGAGTCTGGCTTAACTGCTCGTATTCTTTCTCCAGCCGTTCGCGCAATTTGTCAGCATTGCCAAGCTGTTCGCAATGCGCGCTCGCACGCTGATACTGCAGTGACAGGCGTGCCTTTTCCACCTCTACCGGGGAGCAGCGTTTCAGATCGCTGGTCAGCCCGATCATTGCACAACAGCGAATGAGCCATTTGGTGGGATCGTAATGCCACCATTTGATGCCGTTTCGGTAGTCCCACTGAAATGTATGGTGATAATTATGATAGCCCTCGCCATAGGTCAACAATGCGATCACTGCATTGTCTCTGGCTGAACTCTTTTCACTATAGGTCTGGCGCCCCCACATATGTGCCAGTGAGTTTATCAGCCAGGTGACATGCTGACTTAGAACCAGACGCAGCAAGCCTGCCAGCAGTAGTGATCCTATAATGTCGCCATTAATAACACCCAATAATGCCGGCAATCCGATATTCATCACTAATACCAGACTCAGGTAATGTTTGTGCTGCCAGCGCAGGATCGGGTCTTTCTGCAGATCTTTGATGTTGGAGAAGTCCTCCTTGCCGCTTGGGTAATCACGCAGAATCCAACCCATATGAGAAAACCAGAAACCCCTGCCTGCCGAATAAGGATCGCGATCATTGTCATCCACATGCTGGTGATGACGACGGTGATCTGAGGCCCAATGGAAAACATCGTTCTGTAGAGCGCAGGCTCCTCCTAATGCGTAAATTACGCGCAGTACCGGATGGGCTTTATAAGACTTGTGTGACCATAGACGATGGTAGCCTGCGGTGATGGACATGCCGCAAAATCCTGCCAGCACAATAAATGCCACCCACTCGAACATATCATAGCCATATAGATAGCCATAAAGTGGGACCAGCATGACAGCAAACAGCGGAGTCACGGTGAAAAGAATCATATTTGTCCAGTTCACTGGGGGCTTTACATCAGACAAATTAGATACTCCTTAAGCTGGAAGGCGGGATTTCATTAATCGTATTGATCGGCGTGTCAAGAAACAGGATCAGGCATCCAGATATGACAGTTAAGCCTTTCGGATTATTACATGATCCGCTAAACAAAAAAAAGCCGCTGGATGAAGTCATATCAATTCTGGTCTAATTAAAGCGTATTTCACTCAAAAGTTCTTTACTCAAAGAGGTACCGCAGTGGATCAGCAAATGATTGACCTGCAGTCACAAGTCGCGTTCCAGGAAGATATGTTACAGGAACTTAATATTGTGGTTGCCCGGCAACAAACACAGATAGATGATCTGCAGCGTGAATGCGAACTGCTGGCTGAAAAACTGACGGATCTTGCAGCTCGCGGTCCCGATGATTCAGTTAACGGGGCTGAAGAAGAAAGACCGCCACATTACTGATGGGTTGATTATCTGGCTGGTGCAACATCGTCAGCCTGTAAACCTTTATCGCCCTCACTGACAGCGAATTCGACGCGCTCTCCGTCGCGCAGTATTCGGTGCCCCTCGCCGCGAATAGAGCGAAAATGTACAAAAATATCATCGCCGCTGTCACGCGTTATAAAGCCAAATCCTTTACTGGCATTAAACCATTTCACACTGCCACCCTCTCGTCGTCCCGTACTGACTGTGGGCGTTGGACCGCTGCTTACGGGCATTGGGCGTGGTGAGGTACGGCGACCACTAAGCCATGCTGATGAAGCGCTGCTTAAAAAAATGAGAACAAAGATGCCGGGAATTGTTAATTGAGTTTGCGTATTGGCGAAGTACCAGACTGGTAGAGCGGCGATCAGGGTGATGACAAATGCGGTAGCGAAGATTTTACTCAACATGGATATTCTCTTTGTAATTATTTTTAGTTATTAGTGACACCTTGCTCAGGCGAAATTAAGCCATCATGAAGCCAGGGAGCCTCTGAATAACTCTATGGTCACTCTGGCCTTCAGCCGATTTCGCTGGCAAGGCGCACTTGCGCCGGCATGCGTCCGCCTGTCAAACAAGGGCAACGCAGCCAGCGGGATCGGCTGAAGGCCCCTTCGGGCGGGCGTCTGCGCCGCTTCTGCCGCGTTGCCGTGCTTGCCAGGGGCTACGGCCATTGCTAGCGCACGACGCCTTGCAGCAGCGGGCGCAATCACCCGCAGAGTGGTCATAGAGTTATTCAGAGGCTCCCTGGGTAATATAGCTTTTACCCAACCTGGCGGGTAGTTCAAGATGCTTCAAATGGCAGCTCTTCCGCACGCCGCGCGTATGAGTCTAGCACGAAGTAAACGGCTGGCGAAAATCCAGTTTGATTAAGCAAAGATTCAGCTTGGCATTGCTAATCTTCGCATCACGGCTGGTCAACAGGGTCGGCATAGGGATGACAAAGAATTGAATGGGATTTTGATACGGCAAAGCAAAAATGCAGAGGGTGAATAATATGAAAAAAATGATCTATGGCTGCACAACGGGTGCTCTGTTTATGATGTCCGCTCCGATACT
The DNA here is from genome assembly GCA_041689205.1 of Pseudohongiellaceae bacterium. Classification (GTDB taxonomy): domain Bacteria; phylum Pseudomonadota; class Gammaproteobacteria; order Pseudomonadales; family Pseudohongiellaceae; genus JAVVEG01. Next base: position 16,304 of record JBDNGQ010000294.1, read on the forward strand.
GGCCAACACCAGTTACGATTATGCCAGAGTAGTTGAGTCCATTCCCATCTATCAGGAGGTTCGGGTGGCAAGTCCGAGAAAGGATTGCTGGAACGAACAGGTAGTGACGCATCAACGTGGGCAGTCAGGCAGCAGCACTCCGGTAATTATCAGTACAATCATTGGCGGAGCATTGGGTAACGCCGTCGGCCACGGACAGTCCAACAGACGCATTGGTGCGGTTGTGGGTGCGGTGTTGGGGCACTCTGTAGGACGTGATATAGTCCGTCACAACAGTGGTCCTGTTGTGGAAACTTACGAAACTGTCAGGCGCTGTGAAGTAGTTAATGAGTACCAGGAGCAGCGGCGACTGGTCGGTTATCAGGTTCGCTACCGCTACCATGGTGAAGATTACACAGTAAGAATGGATAATGATCCGGGTGACCGAATTCAGGTGAAAGTACGCGTCGAGCCACTCAGATAGCGAGTGTACGGGGCCAGCAGAGCAGGAGTTTAGAGTGAGGTTGACGTTTTTGACAAGCGCGATGAATTTAAAGAAGGCCCTGAAGATGGCTGGCCTGTTGGTGATCATGTGCGCAAGCTTAACGTCGGCGGTACTTCATGCTCAGCCTGTGGCGCCTGATTCGGAACCACGACGAACGCAGGCACCGGAACGTGATGTGCCTGCAAGTGAGGGTCTAAATCAAAAGCAGGCTCTCGATATTGCCCGCGCCAGATTTTCCGGAAACGTTATCAGTATCAATGAGGTAAGGCCTCGCAATGCAGCAATGCGCTATCGCATTCGCATGGATAATGAGGGCAATATTTTTACGGTATTTGTTGATTCACGTACCGGTGCGGTTTCCCGTGAATAGATAAGAATACTCAGACGGAGCATTGAATGCGCCTATTGATTGTCGAAGATGAACACCTGTTACGTCAGCAACTTGTTCAAGGTTTGAGCAGACACGGCTATGTTGTGGATGATGCCGCTGATGGCAACGCCGGTCTGTATCAGGCGCGGGAATTTTCCTATGACGCAGCAATCATAGATCTGGGTCTGCCGAAGCTGGATGGTATCTCGCTGATTCGGGAAGTCAGAAAGCTAGGTAAAACTTTCCCCATTCTGATTCTGACGGCACGGGGTGACTGGCAGGAAAAAGTCGCAGGGCTTGATGCGGGTGCCGATGACTATGTGGTGAAGCCCGTTCAACTGGAGGAGATACAGGCAAGACTGAATGCCTTATTACGGCGCGCGGCAGGCTTTGCCAGATCCATTATTGAATCAGGACCCGTCAGTATTGATATAGGCAGCAAGCGTGTTACGGTTGACGGTCAGAATATCGACCTGACTGCCTATGAATATAAGATGCTTGAGTACCTGATGCAGCATCCTGATCAAGTGGTCTCGAAAACTGAACTGACTGAACATCTGTATGCTCAGGACTATGATCGGGACAGTAATGTGCTGGAAGTGTTTGTGCGCCGTTTGCGACAAAAACTTGATCCGCATGAAACGCTGCATCCTATAGAGACAATCCGCGGTCAGGGTTATCGCTTTCGTTCACCCGGCTAAATTCCTCAGCTGATGCAAATTAAAAAAGAAGTTGAATATTCCCTGCAGACTCGATTGCTGATTGCGATCAGCGTGCTGCTGACTATCTTTCTTGGACTCACCGGCATTGTTCTTGATCGCGCGTTTAGTAACAGCGTCGAGGCAGGTGTTGCCGAGCAGTTGCAATTGCAGATTTATGTGCTGCTGGCAGCGGTAGAGGAAGAGTCAGGTGAATTCTATTTCGCAGAAGATTTCCGTGAAGCCCGCTTATCACAGCTCAACTCCGGGCTGTATGGATTTGTCAGCAATCCTGGGACAGGTGCACTGTTGCGCACGCCGTCCGCAGTGGAGTTGGACTTCTCTGCGTTTAATTTCTGGCGAACAGCACTGGAGCGCGGAGAGCTTGATTTCATCAGGGCAGCAGCTGCCAATGGCGAGGAATATTTTATAGCGAGTTACGGCGTAGTCTGGGAAAATCAGAATCAAAGCTACACGTTTTCGATCCTCGAATCGACCAGCTCTTATCGTGCAGAAGTAAGTAACTTCCGCACCAGTCTGTGGTCATGGCTCGGAGGTCTGGCGGCCCTGTTGCTGGTTTTGCAGTTGTTGTTAATGCGTTGGGGTCTGGAGCCGTTGCGTCGCCTGGCACATGATTTGAAAAAAATAGAAAATGGTGAGAACGAAGAGTTGCAGCGTAACTATCCGCGCGAATTGCTGGCAGTCACCGATAATTTGAATTTGTTGATCAAGGCAGAGCGCAAACAACAGGGCCGCTACAGGACCACTCTGGGTGATCTCGCACATAGCCTGAAAACGCCATTGGCAGTTATTCAGGGGTCAATGGAAACGCTTGGCAGTGTGCACTCAGAGAGTCTTTCTGCTGAAGGCCGGGAGCAGATTACCCAGGTCGAAGAGCAGGTTGAGCGAATGAACCAGATAGTAAGTTACCAATTGCAGCGGGCGGTCAAAGCCAACGAAACTACAGCACTTGCCCGACGTGTCCGGATTGCGGATGTGGTGACGCGGATAGTCGATGCTCTGGATAAAGTCTACGCGGATAAAGGCATCAAGGTGAATACTGATGTGAATAGTCAGGCCATGTTCCTCGGCGATGAGCGCGATCTCATGGAGATTCTTGGTAACTTATTGGACAACGCTTATAAATACGGTCACAGCAATATCAGTCTCACCATTCGAACCGTGGTCTCTCCCGAGCGCCAGTTGAGTATCGTCGTTGAAGATGACGGGCCCGGTATTCCTGCCGAGCATCGTGATTATGTATTGCAGCGTGGCGCCAGGGTCGACACCCTGGCACGCGGACAGGGTATAGGTCTGGCCGTGGTGACAGATATTGTCAGCAGCTACGGCGGTCAGATTGAAGTAGACAACAACGCAGCGGGGGGCGCTCGAGTTCAGCTGGTATTCACAAACTTCCAGTCAAAAGCAGATTGAAGCGCAGCCACCGGGGAGCCTCTGAATAACTCTATGACCACTCTGCGGGTGATTGCGCCCGCGGCTGCAAGGCGTCGTGCGGCGGCAATGGCCGTAGCCCCTGGCAAGCACGACAACGCGGCAGAAGCGGCGCAGACGCCCGCCCGAAGGCCAGAGTGATCATAGAGTTATTCAGAGGTTCCCTGGCTTTCAGAATATCGCAGCTGCCAGACAGGAGCACAGCGTCATCCCAAACAAAAACCATTTGATGGTGTCCTGTTTAGCCCGCACTGCAAATTTCACCGCCAGATAAGCTCCGAGCATGGTGCCGGCGGCCAGAATTAAACCTGGCAGCCAGCGCACTTGGTCAAAGTAGATAAAGATCACCAGCGCGATCATCGTAAATGCCAGCGAACAAACCATTTTCAATGCATTGGCGCGCACAAGGTCGTAGCGCAGACCTCCGGCCAGTGCCGCCAGCAAAATGAAACCTACTCCTGCCTGCACAAATCCTCCGTACACTCCTGCCACAAACAGTGTCCACCATGCCCCCCTGTTGTCTGCCACAGAGATTATCGGAGTGCCTTCGGGTGGTGCCAGAAAATAGGGTCGCACCAGCATAATTATCGACATGGTGATAATCGTCCCGAGTAATATCGGTTTCAATGCCACAGCCGGGGTTACTGCGGCAGCAAATGCGCCGATGGTGCCACCAAGCAGATTAGGTACAAGAATAGGCCAGATAGCGGGGACATCGAGACGGCCGTGTTTGTTAAATCCTCTGACCCCGACAACACATTGCAGGGCAACTGCAACACGATTAGTGCCATTAGCAACGTCGGCAGGTAATCCCAGCAGCATCAGTACCGGCAATGTGAGATTTGAGCCACCACCGGCTATAGTATTTATACCGCCAGCGAGAAAGCCCACCAGGGCAAGGATAAACAGTAGCGGAATGTTGTAATCCATTGTTATCTCAATGTGTTCAATAATGCCTTTAGACGGCGCGCATTATAAGGAGAAAAACAGGTCATGGCGACCACAGAGCTGAAATTGCTGATCAGGACAGGAAACGGAGAACAAGGCGGGACAACGATAATAGAGGTGCTGGTGTCCTTATTGATACTCTCAACAGGTTTGCTCGGAATGTTTGGCCTGCAAACGATGAGCCTGCTGAATACCCATACTTCGTACCTGCGTACACAGGCTGCTGTTATGAGTGCTGATATTATTGAACGGATGCACGCAAATGCGCAGGGAGTTGCGGCTGACAGCTATGCAGCAACAACTGCTCATTTGTCGGAAACCTGTCTAAGCTCGATCGGATGTTCCTCGAGCGCGCTGGCAATGCACGATCTAGCAGAGTGGCGTGCAGCATTGACAACAGGTCTCCCAGACGGAGTTGGTGTCATATGCAGAGATTCAAGCCCTGAGGATGGCACTCCCTCGGTACCCGACTGTGATGGCGTGGGTGAAAACTATGCAGTAAAAATCTGGTGGGATGGCGCACGCAAGGGCGTTGCCGAGCAGCTTATGTCTGTCAGTGTGCGCATGTGAACGGACAACAGGGTTTAATGAAACTTTTTAAGCGTGCAGACACAGCCGGTTTTACGCTGGTGGAATTGTTGATTGCGATGACGATCGGATTGACTCTATCTGCAGGCGTTGTTGAGGTTTACGTGACCAATAGTCAAGCCGACCGGGTGCAGGAAGCGCGGATGAGAATTCAGGAGACCGGTCGCTTTGCGCTGAATTTACTGGCGTCCGAAATACGCATGGCAGGTTATCTTGGTTGTCTCAGTGCTATTGAGACAGGCGCCATAAATAATTTACTGCATCAACCACCCCCATCATTTCAGGCAGTCAGAGGGATTCAAGGCTGGGAAGCGGAGCCGATCAGCGGCACGCAAGAGCTTGCAAGTTCAACTGAAATCAGTTGGATCAGCACTGAGAGTAATATGCTGGATGCTACGATGGCGATGACAGGGACGGACATCTTTCGAGTCTGGAGCACCAGTTCTGGCGGTGCCATGATTAACTCGATATCTGCTGAGGCAACATTGACTGCAGTAAATTCGGCAATTACTAATCTCAGGGATGGAGACATTGTAGTATTAAACGACTGTCAGAATGTGGATCTGCTGCAGGCCTGCAGTGTGAGCAACAGCAGCGCAGGTGTCAGTGTCAATACCGAACTGAGACCTGGCTGCAATCCAGGTAATGACGTCAGTAAGTCGATGCTTTCGCAGATTAATGGCGAGCTGCTTAAGTTGCAAGGCACTATTTTTTATATAGGCAAACGGGCAAATGCAGCAGAAAATCCGCCGGCACTGTTTCGACGGCAACTCAATTCCAACGCTGTAGCTGGCACTCCAGAAGAGATGCTCGAAGGGATCGAAAACATGCAGATTCTGTACGGCGTCAACCTGGATAGGGACATGCAAAATACTGTCAATGCTTACCTCCCCGCAGATCAGGTTCCAGCATGGAACAAGGTCATAAGTCTGCGCTTAAGTCTGCTGGTGCAGTCCATAGAGGACAATCTGACAGTCAGTCCACAGCCTTATGCTTTTGATGGAGTTACTTATGATGGCGCGGCAGGCAATGGCCCCCTGCCGTCAGATCGTCGACTTCGAAGTGTCTTCTCGGCCACCGTGACGCTAAGAAACCGTCTTGTTTCACATTAGAGAGAAAGGGCTTGAAATGACTGGGAAAATCAAAGACAGATTAGAAACTGGATATCGACACCGCGGTGCCGTGCTTGTCTTCTGCCTGGTATTTCTGCTGGTGTTAACCATGATGAGCGCGGCAAGCATGGAATCAAGCATTCTTGAAGAAAAAATGACTGGAAATATGTTCGATCATGGCAAAGCTTTTTACGCTGCAGAGGCGGCGCTTCAGACTGGTGAAGCCAGACTGTCAGCAGATGGTTTCCGGTCGGATGCCAGTAGCGATGGAAGCACTGGTATCTGGGAAAAAAACGCAATGGATCCCGACCTCCGCAATTCAATTCCATGGTGGAGTGAATCCGCCAGGGATGAAGCTGACTGGTGGAATGAAACAGCTGTGCTGCTGGTGGATTTCCCGGAACTGGCTGTTTCGCCGGCCTATATCATTGAAGAGTACGCCTCAGCCGTTGCACCCGCACTTGAAACTGGACAAGAGAATACAGAGCACGTCTTTTATCGAGTCACCGCACGCGGAGCCGGAGGGCAGGACTCCACTGTTGTGCAATTGCAATCTGTGATTGCACTGAGCAACAGCAGTGTCAGCACCTTCCCCAAAGGTCGAAAATCATGGAGGCAGCTTGATTGAGACGGACTTTGTGCTGGTCGGCAGTCGCTGGATTTTCCTTGATTGAGCTGATGGTAGTGGTGGCAATCATCAGCATTCTGCTGGCTGTAGCGTTGCCTTCGTATAGAAACAGTGTTCTCGCAGCGGGCCGAGCTGAAGGTCAAAGTCTGTTGTTGCAGGTTGCCAGTAATCAGGAACAGTTCTATTCAGCAAACAACAGTTATTCAAGCAATGCCAACCCCCTATCAAATCCGCCAGTCGGGACAGTGGTTTCAGTGAATGGCCTTTATCGGGTAAGTGTCGCAGCCTGCGCGGGTGGCAATACAAAAAATTGCTTTCTTGCTACCGCGAATCCTCAAGGCCGTCAAACTGAGGATGTTTGCACTTCCTTGACGATAAGCAGCACTGGCCTAAAAGGGGCAAGCGGCGCCAGCGTTGCCGATTGCTGGCGCTAAGATTGAGATACTTTAACAGCTTAAA
>JBDNGQ010000295.1:0-23501 GCA_041689205.1 Pseudohongiellaceae bacterium
AGCGGCGCAGACGCCCGCCCGAAGGGGCCTTCAGCCGATCCCGCTGGCTGCGTTGCCCTTGCTTGACAGGCGGACGCATGCCGGCGCAAGTGCGCCTTGCCAGCGAAATCGGCTGAAGGCCAGAGTGACCATAGAGTTATTTAGAGGCTCCCCAGGCTTTGAACCCCGATTCAAACCCAGCCCTGCAACCACAACTGCTGGTCCTGCAGGTCGCGCCACGCAATTTGAAAACTGCGCTTTGAGTAGATTGCTTCGATTTCGATGAACTCCAGCGGCGCGTCCTGCTCCTCATCACTAATCAGTCTGGTGACGATGAAGTGCTTTTCTCTGGCGCGGGGAGTTGTGGCCGTCCATTTGCTTAGCAGCAGTTTTTGAGGATTAAGTCTGATCTTGTTTTGCATATCTTGCGGATCTCCCCGGTCAGCCTGGCAATGAATAGTAAGCCAATATCGGCAACGCTTCATCCCTTGCGGCGGTGTCAGTGAAATTCTGTTGTAAGTTGCTGGCCGGGCCACCTGCCTGTTGATGTTCAGCCTGTTGATTGACAGACAGGGGGCTTCGGGTTAGTTTGCAGAGCATCAAAAACGCTCTGGAGTTGTCATGTCCCGCTTACCCCCTGTCCTGAAAAACCTGCGCTTTCCAGTCATCGGTGCCCCTTTGTTTATTATCAGTAATCCACGTCTGCTGATTGAACAGTGCAAGTCCGGTATCGTTGGCTCCATGCCTGCACTGAATGCCCGCCCGGCTGAGCAGCTTGAGGAGTGGCTGAAGCAGATTACTGAAGAGCTGGCGGCATGGGACGAAGCCAACCCCGATAAGCCCGCGGCTCCGTTTGCCATCAACCAGATTGTGCATCGCAGCAATGACCGTTTGGAGCACGACATGGCGCTGTGCGCCAGGTACAAGGTGCCAATTATCATCACCAGTCTGGGTGCCCGTGAAGATGTCAATCAGGCCGTCCATGCCTGGGGCGGCATTGTTTTGCATGATGTGATCAATAATGTGTTTGCGCATAAAGCCATTGAGAAAGGTGCCGACGGTCTCATTTGTGTGGCAGCCGGTGCTGGTGGTCATGCCAGCGTTAAAAGTCCGTTTGCGATGGTGCAGGAGATTCGCCAGTGGTTTGATGGTCCGCTGATTCTGTCGGGGTCTATTGCCAGCGGCGGAGCTATTCTGGCAGCCCAGGCGATGGGCGCAGATCTTGCGTATATCGGCTCCCCTTTCATCGCAACCGATGAGGCGCGCGCAGCCGATGAGTACAAACAGATGATTGTTGACAGCAATTCTGACGATATTGTGTACAGCAACTTTTACACCGGTATACACGGTAACTATCTCAAGGGCAGCATCCGCAACGCCGGCATGGACCCGGATCAACTTCCGAATTCTGATCCCAGCAAGATGAATTTTGGCAGCACCGGTGAAGCCCGGGCATGGAAGGATATCTGGGGCTGCGGTCAGGGCATCGGAGTAATTCGGGAGGTGGTCTCAACAGCTGATCTGGTGGCCCGGCTTAAGCGGGAATACAGCGAAGCACGCGAGCGTCTGTGCCTCCCATCGTAAAGTTTTCATTGTGGGGAAGATCATGGTGATTGCTGGCGTCATTGATAATCGCGTAACGGTGTTATTTCACGATGGCATTGCTGATGTCCGTCTGAACCGGCCGGACAAACGCAATGCTCTGGATAACAGCATGTTTGCGTCGCTGGCAGCGGTTGGAGAACATCTGAAAACTCTCGAAGGTCTGCGCGCAGTAGTGCTTTCCGGAGAGGGTGCCTCCTTTTGTGCCGGACTGGATTTTGGCTCATTCCAGCTAATGGCTGAGGGCAAATCCCGCACTGGCGCAATGAATGCAGGTGCTATGACTGAGAGTGGTATAACCCATACTGCCCAGCAGGTGTGCTGGGTCTGGCAGGAAATTCCGGTTCCCGTTATTGCTGCCATCCATGGTCATGCGTTGGGTGGCGGTATGCAGATTGCGCTGGGAACTGATATTCGCTTTGCTCATCCGGATACCCAATTATCGGTGCGTGAACTTTACTGGGGTATTCTTCCCGATATGACCGGCACTTTAATGTTGTCACGGCTGGTGCGTCCGGACATTGCCAAAGAGCTGGTTTTTACGGCGAAAATTATCGACGCCGAGGAAGCTCATGGTATGGGGCTGGTGTCACATTTATCGGCAGATCCACTGGTGGCAGCGATGGCGCTGGCCAGGGAGATTGCCAGTCGTAATCCGGATGCGGTTCGTGCCGCGAAGAAATTATTAAATCTGCAGGCAACAGCGGGTGCAGCGCAGCAGTTCGCTGCCGAGCGGGAAGCCATTGTTCGCTTAATGGGTTCGCCCAACCAGGCGGAAGCAGTAATGGCGCACTTTCAAAAGCGACCACCAGATTTCGCTGATTGATTGAATCGGCATCGTGATAATCTGCGTTCAGACATGTCGATGAGCGACAGTTTTTGGTAGCCAGGCAGTAAAGATTCAGGGGATTTATGTTAATTGCGATTGCGATCGGTGGTTTCGTCGGCTTTTTGATGGGTGGTGTACTGGGATTTGTGCTGGGTGCGATTGGCGCAGTGATGATGCTGGGCTACATGAAAAACCATATGCCTGGCAAGCTGGCAGCCACCCAGTCTGCCTTTCTGGATTCCATGTTTGCGGTAATGGGAGCGCTGTGCAAAGCCGATGGTGTGGTCAGCCAGAATGAAGTTCAGGCAGCAGAAAAGGTGTTTTCTCAGCTGCGCCTGTCAGCACCACAACGTGAAGCTGCGATCGCTGCCTTTAATCGGGGAAAGACAACTGGCTTCGATCTGGATGCCGAGCTTGCTTCATTCCGCAGCCTGAGCCGTGGCAACCAGGTCTTGCTGCGTATGTTCCTGCAGATTCAGATCACTGCGGTTGCGGCTGATGGCCAAGTTCATCCCTCCGAGCATGAGATGCTGCTGCGCATAGCCCGTGGCCTCGGTTTGCCTGAATCCCAGGTGGACCAGCTCGAAGCGATGCTCATGGGAGGGCAGCCCGGCGCTTCTGCGCGCTCTTCAAGTCAGCAGCTGGCAGATGCCTATCAAACCCTGGGCATTTCTGCTGGCGCCAGTGAGGCTGAGCTCAAACGCGCTTATCGCAAACTGATGAATGAAAACCATCCGGATAAACTTGCCAGCCAGGGCCTGCCAGACAACATGCTTGAACTTGCCGAGCGCAGGACTGGCGAGATCGCCAGCGCGTATGACATCATCAGGGAGTCGAGGAAAAACGGCTGATGATGGTAAATTGCTGACTTTGCGCCCGCGCGATCCGCTGGTTTCTACACCAGCTTGCTACGAGCCCTTTTCAGGTGCGTAAATGGGCTGAAGTTTTGCTGATAGTGGCTCTATGTTCAGCAAGTTTCATGCCCGACAGGAAATAACTAAGCTATTCGCAAAGGATGGCAGCAAGGAGGGAAGGGTTTGGTCTCAGGCCGAATCGGAAGGAAATTTTACGCTTTGATGATTCAAATCTGCCAGTAGAATATCTTCAATGTTGCGGTGTTCCGCCACCACGACGGTGTTACGGCCATTGCTCTTGCCCGTGTAGAGCGCGTGGTCAGCACGCAGCAGCGCTGGCTCAAGGCTGGCTTCAGCTGGACTGATCTGGGTGACGCCGGCAGTCATTGTCAGGCTTAAACCTTTAAATATTCCGGGTAGCTGAGATTGCGCAAGACGGGTGCGCAAGCGTTCAGCGATAATACAGGTGGCATCCAGGTCGGAATCAGGCAGCGCGATAACAAATTCTTCGCCACCGAGACGTCCTATGATATCTGAGGCGCGCAGTTCCTGGCGGCAGAGATTTGCCACAATTTTAAGGACTTGATCGCCAGCAGCATGACCATACAGATCATTGACAGCTTTGAAGTGATCAATATCCAGCATGCATAATCCAAGCGGGGTGCCCATTCGCCGGGTATGCCGAAGTTCCTGCTCAGCCAGTTCAAAAAACCAGCGGCGGTTATTAAGTCCGGTCAGGTCATCAGTTTGTGCCAGGTGGCGCAGGTCTTTTTCCAGACGCTGACGTTCCTCGATTTCTCTCTGTAATTTTTCATTAGCGTCGCGCTCTGCCAGCAGCGCAGTAAACTGGGCACGCTGCAGGCGATTGAGGCGGGACGCGGTGAGCATACCGACAACGTTTGCCATAATAAGAACCAGTCCGCTGCCTATTATTCCTGGTAGTTCAAATAATTTAAGAGCGTGGATGACCAGTAAAAACCCAGCTGCAAGATAGATACTGAAGGACACTGTCCAGCGAAAACGATTTGGAAGGAAGAGATACAGCGCCATGGTGATCGCCACCACGGCAGTGATCTGTGTAAAGACTGTTTCCGGACGTAATGGCGCTATAAAGATCTGACTGGTAACCAGCAGAAAACATACCAGGTTCAATGGGATGGAACTGTTCAGGGTTGGTGTCCTGAAGCGCAGAGAAACAGCAAGCAGCAGGCTGGCCAGCGCCACAGTTACCCGCATGCTGGACAGGATATAAAAATTGGTGGTCAAGCCCAGTAAAAAATAATCGAGCAGGATGAACACAAGGACCAAAGCAGAAGTGACAAACAGGGCAATGCGCAACTGCTGAGTAGTCTGGCTCTGCATGGAGCGCTGGAAAATGACTTCGAGCTCAACATCCTTGAACTCACCGCTGAAAAAATTCGTTGATGACTTCTGATCACTGTTGGCTGGCAAGACTGATAGCGAATCCATTGCGGTCTCTTACGACGTCGTAATTTTTGGAGTGTTGACCACGTTCAAAGCCGAGAGTAAACCAATCGGGCTGCTTGTTCAACCGCTGACTTCGGCGGCGACAATCTGGTGCTCCTGAGCAGGACCCTGAAATAGCAAAGCTCTGAAATTTTGTTGAAGCGAGCACAATTTTTTCCCTGGAAAGCTGGTCCGGTTCTGCTGTTAGCGCGTATTCACACAGCTACTTACCAGAACTAAAATTAATGGAGTTGTTATGAAATTGATCATATCCCTTGTTCTCGCTCTTTCGGCCGTGTTGGTGTATTCCATGATGGACGCCAATCTGCAGACCGGGCGGCCCAGTGTGAATATCTGTACCGGTGAGTGTTACCAGAGTTATCTTGCTGAACAAGGCACGCTTCTGGAACAGGAAGGCGTTAAACGAGCGGCAGCAGCGGAGCTGAGTCCTGTTGAATTGGGCCGCACCCTATACGTCTCCTGTCAGGCATGTCACGGCGCAGGCGGTGAGGGCGGTCTGGGGCCACAGGTTTCTGGCCGCGACAGCAGCTACATCGCCGGGGCATTAAAAGCCTATAAAAATGGTGAAACCAGAGGTGCTCAAAGCGCATTGATGTGGGGAACTGCGTCCGCTTTGTCAGAAGCTGATATTGAGAATCTGGGCATTTTTGTGGAATCCTTATAATCTTCAGGTATGCTCACGGATTCTTCAAAAAATGGAGCACAAAAATGTCTAAGCCACTCCTGCTTGGCATGGCGATCGCATTTAGCAGCAGCCTGAGCATTGCTCAGGCGCCAATCATTCAGCCTGGTGCACCTGGCCAGCCCAGCCGACAAATTACCGCTGTTGAAGCCTCTGACCTGACCAGTCTGCGTGTCACTGATGCGGATGTGAAATTCATGCAGGGCATGATCATGCATCACGCGCAGGCGCTGGAGATGAGTGCTCTGGTGGAGACGCGTTCCAGGCAGCAGGATGTAAAACTGCTGGCAGAGAGGATCGCGCTGTCGCAGGCAGATGAAATTACTATGATGGAGGAGTGGCTGCAGAACAATAACAAGCCGCTCTCTGATCCTGAGGCCGATCACAGTAATCATGACGGCAACCATTCAGAGATGATGCCTGGGATGATCAGCGCCGCTGACCTGGCGTCACTGGCTGCAGCGGATGGGCTTGCCTTTGATACCTTGTTTCTGCAGTTGATGATCAAACACCATCAGGGTGCTGTCACCATGGTGGAAAGATTGCTGGCGCAGGCTGGATCCGCTCAGGACTCGGTCATGTTCGAGTTCACCAATGAAGTTACCACCGAACAGAACAATGAAATAGAGCGGATGACGGCCATGCTGGCTGGTTTCTCGCCCGACCCGAGAGTTAATCTCAGAGCCGGATTTCTGGATGCCGGTGAAGCAAGCATGAATATGGAACTGCTGTTCGCTTTGTCCAAGCCGGATGGGTTTTTTGATCCAGCCAATCCCGCAGGTCTGCCGATGAGCCGAATGCGCGAACTGGCGGCAGGTGATACGGCTCAGGCCAGTGATGAAGCTGATGAGGACGATGAAACGGCAGAGCCGCGGCCCAGCCTGCTGAATTTTGCCAATACCGATCTTGCTTTTGCTCCGAACATTCTGATCGCCGGCAACTATCACGGCTTTAATATCTATGACATCAGTAATCCGCGTTCACCGCAGCTGCAAAGCTCGGTAGTCTGTCCCGGCGGTCAGGGCGATGTTTCTGTCGTTGGTAATCTGCTGATTATGTCGGTTGAGCAGAACCGGGGACGACTTGACTGTGGTCTTGAAGGCGTGGCCGAGCCGATAAGCACAGAGCGTTTCCGTGGTATCCGGATTTTCGACGTCAGCGATTTCAGTATGCCGATCCAAGTCGGCGCAGTGCAGACCTGTCGCGGTTCACATACCCATACAGTGATATCTGATCCGGATGACAAAGAGAATATCTATATTTATAACTCCGGTACCAGCATTGTACGGAAAGGGGAGGAGTTGGAAGGATGCCTGGATGAATCACCCTATAAAGACCCTGGCAGCGCACGATTCCGCATAGAAGTTATTCAGATCCCGATAGCACGCCCCCATGAAGCCCGCATAGTAAGTCGTCCCCAGGTTTTTACCGATGCGGACACAGGCGTTATCGCGGGATTGTGGGATGGCGGCGACCATGGTCCAGGAACTCAGACCACCAGTCAGACTAATCACTGTCATGATATCACTGCCTTCCCGGAGATTGGGCTGGCGGCCGGAGCCTGTTCAGGCAATGGTATTCTGTTCGATATCTCCGATCCGTTGAATCCTGTGCGTCTGGATCAGGTGCTGGATCCTGGCTTTGCTTACTGGCACTCGGCCACCTTTAATAATGATGGCAGTAAAGTCATTTTCACGGATGAATGGGGCGGCGGTTCACGTGCTCGATGTCGTGCTTTCGATCCGCAGACCTGGGGCGCTAATGCGATCTATGACATTGTCGATGGCAAGTTGCAGTTCGGCAGCTATTACAAGTTGTCTGCGCCACAGTCCGAGCAGGAAAATTGCGTAGCCCATAATGGCTCACTGATGCCGGTACCTGGACGCGATATTTTTATCCAGGCCTGGTATCAAGGCGGGATCTCGGTAAGCGATTTTACCGATACATCGAACCCCATTGAGATTGCTTATTTTGACCGGGGACCCATTGATGAAGAGAAACTGATTCTGGGTGGTTATTGGTCGGCGTACTGGTATGAAGGTCTGATTTATGCGACTGAAATTGCCCGCGGTCTGGATGCGTTTGCACTGCTGCCCAGCGACAAGCTCAGTGCCAATGAAATTGCCGCAGCATCCCTGCGATCTTCAGCTACTGACTTCAACCCGCAGCAGCAACGTCGTCATGTCTGGCCTGCTGAACCGGTTGTCGCAAAAGCCTATCTGGATCAGTTGCGACGCAGCGGGACGATTGCTGATGGTCAGGATCAGGCCTTGAGCGCAGCTCTTAATCAGGTTGATGATTTGTTGAAGAGTGGCAGCAAGGGCGATGCCGATATTATGTCCGCATTAAAGGTGCAGGCCGCGGCGCTCAGCCAGCAGAGTGATGATGAAAGTGGGGCGACACAGTCGCGCCTGCTCGCAATGGCGGCAACTTTGCAGGGGCTGGCCGAACGCCTGCAATGAACGGCAATCTCTATGCCCTCTGGAGTGACCAGCACACAATGACCGCGACATCCCCGCTGCAGCTGAGGACAATGCTTACGGAAATCGGTTTCGAGGTCACTGTGCTGGAGCATGATTACAGTCTGATACACATGCCGACGGCGGACAGTTTCAATGCGATTCTGGTCGCCTCTAAGCCCATCGTTTAAAACGGTATATACTTTTGCTCGAGAAATAAAAAATCCTGGAGAACCTGCCAATGACCATCAATCCGATAAGCCGCTTTCCAGTTCCTGATCTTGAGTCGCTGCCCGACGATATACGAGAACGTATCCTTGCAGTGCAGGAAAAATCAGGATTCGTGCCCAATGTATTTCTGGCACTGGCGCACCGGCCTGCTGAGTTTCGCGCATTCTTTGCCTACCATGATGCGCTGATGGATAAGCCCGGCGGTTTGAGCAAAGGCGAGCGCGAGATGATCGTAGTGGCAACTTCCGGGCTCAATCAATGCATTTATTGTGTCGTCGCACATGGCGCTATTCTGCGAATCAGGGAGAAGAATCCCCAGCTTGCTGACCAGATCGCCATTAACTATCGCAAAGCTGACATCAGCGAACGCCAGAAAATTATGCTGACTTTTGCGATAAAAGTGTCGCAGAACTCTGCTGAGGTTGGTGATGAGGATCTGACGCTGTTGCGCCAGCATGGGTTCAGCGATGAGGATATCTGGGACATTGGCGCCATTGCTGCTTTCTTTGCGCTGTCCAACCGTATGGCCAATCTCACCAGCATGCGCCCCAACAATGAGTTTTATCTGCTGGGACGGCTGCCGAAGTAGTGCGCTAATGGCTGTTATTTAGAAGCTTCAGGGTAATACCTCGATTGTCGCGTACTTGACCACCCACTATGCTGAGTTTTCATTGATGCGGGTCAGGCCGCAGACTTACCAAAGTGAAGAATCCAGACACACAACAAGCGCGTATAGTTGATAGCTATTTATAGAACGTAAATTTTATGATTACTGAACATATCCGCTGGAGAATAATTTTGCCAATACTTGTGTTGATTCTGCTGTTTGGGCCATTTTTGATACCGGTTAACAGCTCCGGTACCCTGAGCCATCGCGAGGTCGCTGGGGTTGGTGCCAGCTTCATGCCAGCGCTTGGAATCGATATCCACTATGAACGGCATGCCTATCAAGGATCATCGGTTAATCCGCCACTGATTCTGTTGCTCCATGGTTTTGGCGCCAGCACCTGGTCCTGGCGTGAAGTCATTGCTCCGCTCAGTACCTTTGGAGAAGTGATTGCGTATGATCGCCCCGGCTTTGGCTTCACAGAAAGGCCAACTTCATGGTCAGAGACTAATCCCTATGGTCTGGAAGGGCAGGTGCAGATAATCGATGCCTTTATTGAGCAGTTTGCAGATCAACAGCGTGAGGTCGTGCTGATCGGCCACTCGGCAGGTGGCACCCTGGCTGCAGAATACGCATTGCGCAAGCCTGATACAGTCGATGCGCTGGTATTGGTCGCGCCAGCAATACTGGCGGGCGGCGGTAGTCGTGGAGGCTGGTTAACTGCGCTGACAAAAATCCCCCAGGTCAATCGACTTGGCCCCTTACTGGTGGGCCGGATCGCCAGCAGTGGTCAGGCGCTGTTGACACGTAGCTGGTATGACCAATCGAAAATTACTGATGAAATTCTGGAAGGTTACACCGCTCCTTTAGCTATCGCTGGTTGGGAGCAAGCCTTCTGGGAGTTCAGTCAGGCAGATCAGAACTACCGCGTGCGACAGGACATCGCACAATTGCAGCAAGCGGTACTGCTGGTCAGTGGGGATACCGATCTGGTGGTTGCAACGAATGATACCGTGCAGTTGAGTGAGATGATCACTGACAATCAGTTGAGTATCCTGCCCAACACCGGCCACTTACCCCAGGAAGAGACACCGCTGCTGTTTTTGCAGGCGCTCACGGATGGCTGGACAAATCTGCTGGATGGCGGAGCATTGCAGGAAACTGAACTGTGATCTGCTCTTATGATGTGCCGAGTGGTGAATTGCCCCGTTAGCGTTTTCAGGCGGGCGGGAGTCGCGCGCTGTAATCACCTTAAGCCTGCCCCAATGGCATTCTGCCGTGCTTCTTCTCCCGGGGCTTTACCTTGTAGTTGCCTCCGGCTTCGGCTGCTAGTCTGCAGTTATTGAGAGGCTCCCCAGGTCAATTCAGGAACTGTTGCCATGATCGAATCCAGGTCAGATATGAAAGAGCGCGAACGCGGCTTTCACGATCTACGATATGGCAGTCAAGTTGACCCGCGCTTCAGCTGGAGAAATACTATTCCATCACCCATGAGTCACAGGAAGTATTCAGGACCCTGATTGAAGACAGTCTGACCGAGGACTCCCGTTTACTGGAATACGGCTGCGGCATGGGCGAAAGCGCTGACTTTCACAGCACACCTGGTTGTGAATTCTACGGACTCGACATCTCTCCGGAAGCGATCAAAAAGGCAGAAGCGGCTGCCAGGGAATTAGGCTTTAATGCAACCTGTCTGGTTGCTGACGCGGAAAATACCACGCTCGAAGGGGATTCATTCGACGTCATCATCGGGTCCGGCATCCTGCATCACCTGAATCTTGACAATGCTCTGGCAGAGCTCAGGAGAATTACCAGGAAGTCCGGTTGCTGCGTTTTTACCGAGCCCCTGGGCTACAATCCGATGATTAATCTGTTCCGCACGCCGCTAAAAAATAGTCGCTACCAGCGGTTCACCTGCGTCCAGAACTAGTGTACTGTTCTGGGAAGTACTTTTTCGAAACAAACATTCATCTGGTTGTTAAAAATATGACTTATTGCGTCGCTATAGCCGTGGATGCCGGGCTGGTATTTTGTTCAGACTCCCGAACTAATGCGGGAATTGACCAGGTCAGCACTTACAGCAAAATGTACCGTTTCGGCGTTGACGGGCAGAGACAATTTGTCATCCTCTCCGCAGGCAATCTGGCCACGACCCAGGCAACCATCTCCAAAATCAAGCGCGATATCAAGGAGCGGGCCAGTTACAGCCTGCTCACTGTTGATAGCATCAGCGAAGCAGCCGACTACCTGGGCACCGTCAACCGAGCCGAGCAGGAGAAACATGGTCCGGGCTTTGAAGCCAGCTTTATTATTGGTGGTCAGATCGCTGCCAGTAAACATCGCATCATGCTGGTGTATCCGGAAGGCAATCATATTACCAGTTCGAAAGACACTCCTTATCTGCAGATCGGCGAAAGCAAATACGGTAAACCGATACTGGATAGAATTCTGGCTCCTGACCTGAACCTGGACACCTGTGCGCTATGCGCCATGGTATCTATGGACTCGACCATGCGCAGCAATCTGAGCGTGGGGCCGCCAGTGGAAACACTGGTTTATCGTACTGATAAGCTGATTCTGGAGAAGCCTTTACGTTTTGAAGAAGGCAGCGAGTTCCTGCGTGAATTGAATCGAAGCTGGGACCAGCGCCTCAAGGATGCGTTCCGCCAGATGCCACCTTTTGCATGGGCTTCTACCTGGGACAAGAGCGCCGAAGAGCGGAACAGCAGTTACTATAACGAAGCTGATCACATGGAAAGCTGAAACTTCCCGAGGGCGTTATACAAGCGCCTTATACAAGCGCCGAAGAAATGTTTTTAGACTCCACCTGCGCACTCGCGTCTCCTTGAGTTTGTTCCTGCCTTTGCATATTGCTGACCACAGGTAAAAACCAGGCCTCTGCAATCCGACCGTGAATTTCGCCGATCTCAACCTGCAGCTCATCAATGAATTCCAACAACCCTTTCTGCAAAAGGGCTGGAACATTGGCCGTCGAAACCATCTCCTGCGCCTTGCTCACCTGCCTTCTGGCATTTTCATTACCTGGTAATTTCTGCAAACAGAATTCAAGTCTGGACAGGCAATGAATCACAGATCGTGGCAGTTGTTTATCCTGTAAAAGAAATGTCACCACATCTTCGCCGTTTACCCGGTCATATACATGTTGTCTGTACATCTGATAAGCACTCAGTGAGCGCAACACATTCATCCAGATGATGTTTTCATACGGCTCAATAATCGGTTCACTGGGAGCGCCTTGTGCCTGCAAGGTGGGCAACAGGCTGACTGATCCCACATCGACGATACGTGTGGTCATGTCGGCGCGCTCAAGGTTGCGACCCAGGCGGATAAAATTGTAAGCGCTATTGTGACTCATGGCACCAGCAAGCAAACCCGTCAATTGTTGGCAGTAAGCAATTATCTGTTGCAATAATTGATTGCGCGGCCCTCGGCTGATGCCTTTGCCGGCATTCTCCAGCGTATACAGATAAAGATTATTGATCTGTTCCCAGGCCTCGGCAGGAATGACTTCGCGAGTGGTGCGCGCATTTTCACGCGCCATTTCCAAAGAACTCAAGATCGAGACCGGGTTTCTGGTGTCTGACAGCAGAAAACGGATAACCGAGCGTTCGTCGGTCGTTTGAAATTTTTCATCAAAGTCGTTGTGTGAACCGGTGATCTCTACCAGGGTGTGCCAGCCGATTCGGGTACCTCTGGGTAGATCGAACAGCAGCGATGAATAGACATTCATCAAGCGTGCAGAGTTTTCTGCCCGCTCCAGGTAACGACTTAGCCAGTAAATTCGCTCGCCAACCCGTGACAACATTTTAGATACCCCCATCCGAAACGATCCAGGTGTCCTTGCTGCCGCCACCCTGAGATGAGTTCACAATATAAGAACCTTTCACCATGGCAACGCGAGTCAGGCCGCCAGGCGTCACATAGCAGTTCCTGCCCTGCAGAATGAACGGACGTAAATCAATATGACGTGGTTCCGCGCCTCTGTCTACCAGCACAGGCGCCGTGGACAAGGAAATTAATGGCTGTGCCATATAATTTCTGGGGTTTGCCTTTATCTTCAAGGCAAATTCGGCACGTTCCTTCACACTGGCCTGTGGCCCCATCAGCATGCCGTAGCCGCCAGACTCATTGGCCGGTTTAACCACCAGTTTGTCGAGATTATCGAGAACAAATTTGAGTTGCTTGTCATCAATGCACAAATAGCTGGGAACATTCGGCAGCAGGGGCTCTTCTCCCAGATAGTATTTGATCATGGCGGGGACAAAGGTATAGATAACTTTGTCATCTGCCACACCGGCTCCAGGGGCGTTGGCCAGTGCCACATTGCCTTTTAACCAGGCTCGCATTAAACCGGGAACACCCAGGGTGGAATCTTTGTAGAAAGCCTCCGGGTCAAGAAACATGTCATCAATGCGGCGATAGATGACGTCTACTCGCGCGAGTCCATTGATGGTACGCATATAGACACAATCATTTTCGACAACCAGATCGCTGCCTTCAACCAGTTCCACGCCCATTTGCTGAGCCAGGAAAGAGTGCTCAAAATAGGCAGAGTTGTAAATTCCCGGGGTGAGAACCACGATTTCTGGATAGTCCAGTGGCCGTGGAGAAATTGCCGCCAGCATATCGAACAACTGTGAAGGATATTCTGTTATCGGCTGGATATTATAGTTTTCAAAAAGTTCCGGAAATACCCGCTTGGTAACCTTGCGGTTTTCCAACATGTACGAGACTCCCGAAGGCACTCGCAGATTATCTTCAAGCACATAGAACTTACCATCTTTGTCGCGAATCAAATCGGTTCCACAGATATTAGCCCAGACATTGAAAGCGGGTTTCATACCGATGCATTCCTTGCGGAAATTGACGGAATCAGCCAATAATTCTGCAGGAACAACTTTATCTTTCAGGATTTTCTGGTCGTTGTAGATATCATGAATAAAACAATTCAGCGCCCGCAGCCGTTGTTCCAATCCCTTGCTTGTTTCGCGCCATTGTGTTTCGCTGATGATCCGGGGAATAATATCAAACGGCCATTCGCGATCTATGTTTCCGGCCTCACTGTAAACAGTGAAAGAAATTCCCATGGTTTTTATTGCAAGCTCAGCCGAGGATTTGCGTAATTGCAATTCTTCACTGGAAAGAGATGCGAGATAGCGAGCAAGAATGCGAGCAGTTTTGCGGGGGTAGGCTGGCGTACTTATGACTTCGTCGTAGAAGTCGCCGGGATTATATGATTTCCAGTCTATGCGCATATTGAGGATTACATTACCGCATGACCATACAAGTAGCAATACGTCACCGCACAAGCTATAGCTTCGACAGAGTTGTTGAGATCATGCCGCATATTGTGCGCTTGCGACCCGCTCCGCACTGTCGCACACCTGTTACAGCTTACTCGCTCAGCATCACGCCAGATACCCACTTTGTCAATTGGCAACAGGATCCTTTTGCGAACCATCTGGCACGTCTGGTTTTTCCAGAGCCTGCCAAAGAATTGATTGTGAGCGTTGAATTGATCGCCGACATGACTGTCATTAATCCATTTGATTTTTTTGTGGAGGAGAGTGCTGAGCACTTTCCTTTCAAATACGATTCCCAATTGGCGCATGACCTGGCGCCCTATCTGGAGATCAAGGATAACAGCAAGACGATGCAGGCCTGGATAAAGGCGGCCGATACCAAACGCCAACCGATAGTCACATTTCTGGTCAATGAAAACGCCAGAACTCAGCGCGCCATCAAGTACACTACTCGCATGGAACCGGGTGTGCAGACGCCGGAGGAAACCCTGCTCAAGAACCTGGGATCCTGCCGCGACAGTTCATGGTTGCTGGTACAGACCCTGCGCCATCTGGGTATGGCAGCGCGCTTCGCATCCGGCTATCTGGTGCAGTTGGCCGCTGATGTGAAGTCTATTGACGGGCCTGTTGGACCCACAGAGGACTTTACGGATTTACATGCATGGGCTGAAGTTTTTATCCCAGGTGCTGGTTGGATTGGACTGGACCCTACCTCCGGATTGTTTGCCGCCGAGGGTCATATCCCGCTCGCCTGCACACCCGACCCGGTGAGTGCTGCACCGATAACGGGCAGCACAGGCGTTTGCGAAGTCACCTTCGGACATGAGAATACCGTCACGCGCTTTCACGAAGATCCGCGCGTAAGCAAGCCTTATTCTCCCAGTCAATGGCAGCAGATAGACGCATTGGGAAAGCAGGTGGATGCTGATCTGAGTAAACAGGATGTTCGTCTGACTGTAGGCGGTGAGCCAACGTTTGTCTCGATTGACGATATGCAAAGTGAACAATGGAACACGGCTGCCCTGGGCAAGGATAAGCGCAAACTGGCCGGGGAACTTTTATTGAGTTTAAAAAACCATTACGGCTCCGGGGGTATCACTCATATCGGCCAAGGCAAGTGGTACCCAGGGGAAGCGCTTCCGCGTTGGGCATTGGGCATTTTCTGGCGCACCGACAAAAAACCTCTCTGGCACAATCCGCGCTTGCTCGCTGATGAAAGAATAACGGGTATCCATGCTCCAACAGATGCCGAGCAGTTCATGGAAGTCTTGTGTCGGCATATCAAGATAGATGCACGTTACATCGTCAGCGCGTACGAAGACAAAACCCACTATGAGAAGAAAAAAGCTGAATTGCCAGCCAATCTCTCTATCGAGAATAATCAACTGAAAGATCCGCTGGAACGGGCTCGACTGATCAAAGTGTTCGCTCAGGGCCTGGACGCAGCGACCGGTTTTGTGCTGCCACTGGAGTGGCGTGGGGCTGGGTGGCAGAGCTGCCGCTGGTACTTCAGTAATGAAAAATTGCAGTTGTTTCCAGGTGATTCTCCGCTGGGTTTCCGCTTGCCCCTGGACAGTCTGCCCTGGGTAGCCCCGGGCGATGTTGAGCAGGAGTTTCCGAAGGACCCGTTTGCGCAGCGTGAAGAACTGGCCAGTCCGGCCGAACAGATGAGCAGTTCCGACGCCAGCGTTAAAAGCAGCAGTAAAAAAACTGTTGCCGCCAAAACCATGGCCAGGAAAAAACCAGCCATCAAGTCAGATTCCGATGAGCGAAAAATGTTCCATACAGCATTATGTGTCGAGGTTCGGGAAGGCAGGCTCTATGTATTTTTGCCACCCTTGTTGCATCTGGAACATTATGTCGCGCTGACCGCCGCCGTAGAGGCAAGCGCAGAACAACTGAAATGTCCGGTTATTCTCGAGGGTTATGAACCTCCTCGCGATCCTCGTCTGAAAAAATTGATGATTACACCTGACCCTGGCGTCATTGAAGTCAATGTGCAGCCGGCCAATAACTGGGAAGAATTCCTGGGCATCGTTCAGCCCCTGTATGACTACGCCAGACAAACCCGTTTAGGAACCGAGAAGTTCATGCTGGACGGCAGACACACGGGCACTGGCGGCGGCAATCATGTCACGCTGGGGGCAGCAAAACCCGAAGATAGTCCGTTTTTGCGTCGCCCGGATCTGCTCGGCAGTTTATTGCGCTTCTGGCAGAATCACCCCAGTTTGTCGTATCTGTTCTCAGGCCAGTTTATTGGACCAACCAGTCAGGCTCCGCGTGTGGATGAAGCGCGCGATGACAATCTCTATGAGCTAGAGATTGCGCTTCAGCAGCTGACCGAAGGCGAGACTAAACAGCCTTGGCTGGTTGATCGCATACTGCGCAACTTTCTGGTGGATCTGACGGGCAATACCCACCGCGCCGAATTTTGCGTGGATAAACTTTACTCTCCCGACAGTTCAACGGGCCGGTTAGGCCTGGTGGAGTTCCGCAACTTCGAGATGCCACCGCACTGGCAAATGAGCGCGGTGCAGGTATTGTTACTCAGGGCGCTGGTTGCCCAATTCTGGAAGCAACCTTACCGGAAGCCGCTCATCAATTGGGGTACCCAGCTACATGATCGGTTCATGCTGCCGCATTTTGTGCAGGAAGATCTGCAACAGGTAATTGATGATCTGAATGTAGCCGGGTATAAGTTTCAAACTGACTGGTTTGCTCCCTTTCAGGAGTTTCGCTTTCCGCATTATGGCAGTATCAATGTAGCTGGTATTCAATTGGATGTGCATTCAGCCATCGAACCCTGGCATGTGCTGGGTGAGGAATCCAGCACTCAGGGTACGTCGCGTTATGTGGATTCCTCGGTGGAACGCCTGCAGATAAGGACACGTAATATGACGGGAGATCGTTATATCGTTACCTGCAATTCGCGCAAAGTTCCTCTACGAACCACCCGTGTTGAAGGGGAGCACATTGCCGGAATCCGCTACAAGGCCTGGGCACCTTACTCTGCATTGCACCCAACGATTGGAGTTCACTCTCCGCTGACGATTGATATCGTGGATACTTACCTGCAGCGCTCCATTGGGGGATGCACCTATCACGTCTCTCATCCAGGCGGCAGAAGTTATGATACTTTTCCGGTCAATGGCAATGAGGCAGAGGCGCGCCGGGTGGCTCGCTTCTGGTCACACGGTCATACCCAGGGAAAAATGAATCCTGATCTCAGCGATCCACATCCGAGTCAGCCTTACACGCTGGATTTGCGCTACCAGGGCAAATGAGCAAAGCTGGTTATTGCAGAATCCCTCGCACAACTGGCGGAATATGCAGGCAACAAGTTTGGCGATTTTATCTTTCATGCACTGCCAATTGGAATGATTGCGGGAAGCCGAAGGTTTTTCTGGAACCCTCAGTTCAGCGCCGCCAATTGGTGTAGCTAAGACTGGTGAGTAGCTCTCCGGCATGCCAGATCCATCATCACTCCCACCGCCAGACTGTAATCCATCCGCTCTCCCTGCCAAAGTGTGACCGCAGTACCGTTGTCTATCTCCACGCCGATGCCGTTGTGCTCGCGCTCAATGGCTAACTCCTCTTCCACCGGATCATACGCGTCAAGAAACTGGTGCGGTATCGCGCGGGGAATTTCTCTGCCCGACGGTAATTGAAATTCAAAGTGCCCTTCATCCCTCTTTACGATTTCGATCTGCTGCTGATGCAGCAACCGATGGTGATGCCGACACAGCAGCACAAGATTATCGAGACTGGTCTTGCCGCCCTCGCACCAGTGCTGCACATGGTGCGCATCCACGAAACGCGCCTCGCAGCATCCCGGAAATGTGCACCCCTGGTCTCGCACCATCAGCGCGCGGCGCAGAGCAGCCGAGATCGTGCGGCTGCGCCGTCCCACATCCAGAACGTTGCCGCGGAAATCCTGCAGCATCGATTGCAGGGTCGAGTCGCAAGACAGTCGGCGCGCCGTGAACGGGGAAACATGAATGCTGGAACCGCCACAGTCGATGGAGCATTCGGGAGCGCGGCCCGGCCCAATCTGATCGGCAGCATCGTGGAACTCAGGTGAATTCGCAGCCGCAGCTGACGCGCAGGGTTGCAAGTTGGAAGAGCCCAGCGATAGTGACTTCGCCCGTTCAACGTGTACAATCACCTGCGCCTTTTCAGCGGAAACCAACGGTTGCAACCCATCACTGTGCAAGGATCGTGTGGCCTGCTCGGCAATAGCGACCAGCGCATCGGCACGTTTCTGCGGAAACGTTTTCTGCGAGATCACAGCGAGCTGATCCGAGGAGGATTGTGAGGACTCGTCAACAACCCGATCAACTTCGTCAGCGCGCATCGGCGGGTTCATCGCAGACACCATCGCATTGAGCACATTCACGAACGTGGCACCCTCCTCGGCCACCAATCTCGCGCGAATGACCAACATGCCATCTTCATCGAAGTGGTAACTCAAATCACGGCGTTCATAACAGTCGCGGTCATGCTGCGCATCGTTGAGTCGCGACACACGACGAAACTTGCGCACCAATTGTTCGACGTGCTGCGCCTTACCATAACGGGCAACCTGCAGCAGAAACGCTTCGTTTTCCGGCGTGGCCGACCGGGTCATGGCTCGCACTTTGGAATAACTCAACGCACCGCTGCGAAACGCGGCATCGATTTTGGCAAGCAACGGCAGCGCCTTAGCCACACGCACCTTTTCTCGAGCGGCGCCCAGATCGATACCACAGTAATAGTTAAGCCAGTGCGCTGGCGACTTCAATCCGGCACCCGCCCATGCCTCCCGCTCGATCAACGCGGCCAGGAGTTTGAGAAAGCGATACTGAGCGGCATTGATGTGACCGGCCAGACGGGTGAGCTCGTTGCTCAGAGCGATGTTATCGTCGGGGATGAACCAGTGAAACGAAGTATTCTCGGGGAGCGCGGACATGGAGTTCTCCTTTGTAACGGCAGAAGAAAATCAGATTGCTGTATATAAATACAGTATAGTCCTATGTGGCTGATATGGCTATGAACAACTTGATTTTTAGTGGGGGAATATTGCCTAGATTTTAGTATTACGTTCGGTCATTTTTGAATTGATTGGATTCTAGGGCCGCAGCGTGTCCTACCGCCTTCGTCGGTAAATGGACGCTAGTGTCCTGTCTGGATGGTACCCCATGAACCTTTATCCACGCTTCGTAGAAGCCAAAGTCGCAGCAGCTCTTCTGGATACTCCGGTGGTGTGTATGCCAGCTTGCCGCACTAAAACAATTATGGCCATTCACCTGCGCCAGAAAGTGATACCGCAAAGCACGGCACTGCCACCGGCCAAGGTCCTAACCGGTTTTTGCTCCTGCAAAACCGGCATACAGGCCGTCCATGGCCCTACCCGCAGCCTAGGCTGGCTACTGCAGAGCCTGATACACCATGCTTGGATATTTAGTCCGTATATCATTGCTGTTGGGCAATTGATTAATCATTAACAGAATGCTAAGTCCGGAACTGGGGTCGACCCGGTACAGCGAACCATAGGCACCGCCCCAGCCGTAGGAGCCGACTGCATCCATGCCGTTAGCTCCGTACAGATCGGTGGTTTCAAACCCAAGTCCGAAGCCGCGGCCATTGTCTGAGTGCAGTGTGCCGACCTGATTAGTGGTCATCAATGCGACCGAACGGGGCGATAGAACGCGCACACCATTCAATTCACCGCCACCGCGAATCATTTCCATAAAACGGGAATAGTCCTTTGCCGTGGAGATAAGACCGGCACCACCTGCCAAATTTCTACGCGGTCCTTCTATATAGTGTCCCTGACCCCTTGATCCTTCCGCTGCACGCACGGCTTTGCCCTCGGCATCGCTAGAGTACACAGCGACAACGCGTGCAATTTTTTCTGCCGGTACGAAGAAATGGGTGTCATTCATTTCCAGAGGTTCAGTGATGCGAGTACTGATCAGTTCATCGAGAGGCAGGCCACTGGCTCGTTCGGCGACGCAACCCAGCACATCGGTATTGTAACCGTAGACCCAGGCTTCACCGGGTTGCTCCAGGAAGGGCAGTGAGGCAAGCCGTGCCATGGTGGTACAAACCGCCTCATCCTTATCTGCGGTATACCAGCCTGCGCCAGCGGCCGGGCCGAGACCCTGCTGACGATAAAGCTCCGCGATGTGTGCCTGGGTGCCGTAGGAAATACCGGCTGTGTGGGTGAGCAGATCTCTTAAAGTAATCCCTCTTTTGGCTGGAACTATCTTCATGCCAGCGTCGCTCATTTCGGCGACGGTGGTGGATTTGTATTCTGGAATGAATCTGCTGACCGGGTCGCTCAGATTGAGCCTGCCTTCTTCCATCAGAGTCAGGATGACCACACTGGTCAAGGCTTTGGTCTGCGAGGCAATTCTGAACATGCTGTCCGTGCGCATTTCCTTGCCGGCTTCCCGGTCGCTCCAGCCGACTGCACGCTCATACACGATTTCGCCATTCTGCAGCACAAGTGCCACGGCGCCGGCGAGTTGTTGCTGGTCCACATAGTCCTGCAGGACCTGGTCGAGCCGCGCCAGCTTTGACTCGTCGATGCGAAGTTCAGGCTGAGCGTTAAGCGACAGCGCTGATAGCGTTAGTGTAAACAGCAGAACAAGACGGGCGATTGCAGGTGCAGAGGACATAACAGGCTCCGAGTTATTTTTGTTTTGTGAGTGAGTATACTGCTGTTTTTCAATCGGGTGTAAGCGGATTATCTGGCGCGGATGGCAACTTAAATCCGGCGCCTTCGATTGGTTCTGAGTTTTAAAGATTGAATCGCTGCCGCAAAAAATGGGCAATTCCGTCGGCATTGTGATGGCCAATCACCTCGGTTGCAGCGGCTTTGATCGCTTCATTGGCATTGGCGGGTGCATAGCTTTCATCCGCCGTCGCAAACATGCTCAGATCGTTATCGCTGTCGCCGAAACAGACAACCTTGCTGACTCCCAGCTGCTTTCGCAGCAGTTCCACGGCGCCGCCTTTGCTGGCACGGCTGTGATGAACATCCATCCACTTGAGCGTTTTATTTTCCATGGCGGGCCCTGAGTAAGCCACCAGATGTGGCTCTGCGCTGATGCTGACTTGAATAGCATCAATGTCCGAGGCCCGACCAAGCATGCTGATATTGGTGATTTCAGCATCAGGCGGCATTTGTGCAGCAGGGAGAACAATTGCGCCAGGCCGCGCAATGAAGTTGGCAAGTACACGCTCTTCAATCGGATTCCGTACCGGGGTATGGAAGATAAAGTGGCGGTTTTTGGAGTCAATACTGGAAATAAACGGGGTGATTCCGCGCGCCATCGTTGCTTCCAGAATATGACCCGCTTCAGTGAGGGTGAGGAAGTTATCCAGAGACAGGGTTTCAACCCGCGGGTCCCAGATAATGACGCCATTGGTGTAGATATGCGGCAGTTGAAAGCCATGCCCTACTATGATGTCCTGGGCAGAATGCAGTGCGCGCCCGGTGGCCACGGTGTAGGCAATGTTTTTCTTAGCCAGTAGCGTCAGCGTCTCGCGCGTGAACGACGATATCTTGGAGGCATCATTTAATAGTGTGCCATCTAAATCAAAAACGATGAGTTCCATAGAACAGCGTTATCTCCAATCTCCGAGCCTTACAATGAACTAAGTATGTACCTGATTGACCATTGTTTATTACATCTCACCAGTTCCAGTTGTCAGGTATATAAAAAACGGATAAAAAACAGTAGCTTATAGGATGGCATGGTAGGTGCATGCACTGATGTCTATACAGAAGATTCAGGAGTTGTGATCATGCACTTTTCAAAACCTAAATTTCGTCCTATGCCTCTGGCTTATAAAATCCTGAGCATCGTGTTAATAGTCTGCTTTTTATTTATTGGTCTGGTGGGTCTGATACTGCCGATTATCCCCGGCATCCTGTTTCTAGTGTTGGCGGTCTACCTGTTGACCCGTGTGTCGCGGCGAATCTCGGCAATTGTACACAAACATCCCTGGTTTAACCGCAATATGCGCAAGCTGGATGCCGCCAGCACGCTCACCATTGGCGAGAAAACCAGACTCACTCTGCTGCTGGCGGCAAGAACTCTGATAGCGGGTGCAGAGTCTGCAATGTCCTTATTCAAAAAAAGGAGTGGGGATCAGTCCTGATCGGCTTGCCGACCTGTCAGTAATGTGTCTAAAGAGACGGAAAGCCCATCCGGCCGCGAGTATTCTGCACTGACATCCAGTCAAAAGGCCTACGTCGGTGAACAGCCGTTTCGTCGCTTATTTCGTAGCAGTGACAGCAAGCCTATTTGTTGTACTGATAGGGTACGTGCTCGTTCCATCGTATGGTGCCGACACGGCACAGCTTATTGTCTTCATGGCCCCCGTCATCGCCTCTCTGTATGGTACAAAACCTGGGCTCCTGGCCACTGCATTGTGCCTGTCAGGTTCCGCATATTTTCTGATAGAACCGCTTTACACTCTCCAGGTCGGGGACACTGAAATCATTTTACGGCTTGTCGTGTTCGGGCTGCTTGGTATAAAGATCAGTTTAATAGGGGGGTATTGGCGCAAGAGCAAACTGGCATTACAGGCTTCCGTGCAACGCCAACAGATAGCGCTGAACGCGGCAAAACTGGGTTTATTTGAGTGGGATATGCAAGCGGATATTACCATCTGGGAAAATGATCAGATGTATGAAATATTCGGACATACACGTGCAGATGGCCCTGTGAATCTAAAGCAACTTCTCGAGCACTACATTTACAAGGAAGACGTAGCCGAATTTGAAAAATTCCTGAACAGCGCGCTGCGTTCAGGTGGCAGGGTTAATTCAAGCTGTCGAATCATCCGGAAATCTGACCAGGAGGTTCGCTTGATCGAATTTAGTAGCAGGTTCCAATACTCTCCTGACAATACCCCGACAAAGATTGTCGGGGTGGCCAAAGATATTACTGAACAACGAATTATGGAAAGTACAATAGAACGTACCCGTAATCATCTGCAGTCGATTCTGGATACCGTTCCCGCCTGTATTTATCAGGTGGATATCAACGGTAACTATGAGTTTGTCAATCGTGCTTACGGTGATCTTGTTGGCCACGAGGTGAGCAGCCTGATTGGTCGAAATGTAACAGATGTATTTGAAGCTGGAGATGCCGGGGTTTTTAATGAGCATAGCAATTTCGTATTCAACAGTCATGAAACCAAAGAATTCGAAGAGAAGGTCACCATGAAGGATGGGGTACATATTTACGATTCGATCAAGACGCCGATTTTTGGAAATGACGGCATCCCATCAAGCGTGCTGTGCGTCTGTACCGATATGACTGAACGGATTCGCCTGGTAAATGAGTTAAGAGATTCCGATGCCCGCAAAGACGAATTTCTGGCAATTCTTGGTCACGAGTTGCGAAATCCTCTTGCGCCCTTATGCGCGGGTATCGAATTACTGAGCC
>JBDNGQ010000296.1:0-3298 GCA_041689205.1 Pseudohongiellaceae bacterium
CAATCCGGCGCAGATGCTGCCGCACTACAACACCGTTCTGTTGCATGGAAGTGCGGATCAGATAGTGCCCTTGCAGCAGGCCTTCGTGTTCGGGGCCGACACCTTAATCGTGCAGAAGGCGGGTCATTTCGACTGGGTACACCCGGGTACTGAGGCATTTGCCGCGCTGTTTGCAGTGCTGCAGGATGTATTGAAACCATGACTTTAGACGAAGTTTTAGCGCTGGATGCAAACGACCCGCTGGCGCGCTGGCGTGACGAGTTTGAATTGCCGGCCGAGATAATTTACCTGGATGGCAACTCTCTCGGGTGTCTGCCCAAAGCGGCACGTCTGCGCGCGCAGGAAGTCATCGCACAGCAGTGGGGCCAGGACCTGATCAAGAGTTGGAACCAGCACGGCTGGATAGATCTGCCGATGCAGGTCGGCGAGAAGATTGCCCGCCTGATCGGCGCCGCTCCGGGCCAGACGCTTTGCTGCGATTCGATTTCGGTCAATCTGTTCAAATTGCTCAGCGCTGCGATACAGATGCAGCCGGGGCGCGCTCTGGTGTTATCCCAGCAGGATAATTTCCCGACGGATCTGTATATCGTGCAGGGCTTATCGGAACAGCTGGGCGCGGACCGGGTGCGGCTCAAACTGGTTGAAGAAAATGCGATTGAGCAGCAGTTGGAAGAATTCGGTGAGCATATTGCCGTGTTGCTGCTGACCCAGGTGAATTTCCGCAGCGGCCGCCTGCTCGATATGCGGCGTTTAACCCGGCGTGCACACGAACTGGGTATTCTGGTGGTGTGGGACCTGGCACACAGCGCCGGCGTCATCCCCATTGAGCTGGATGATTGCGAAGTGGATTTCGCGGTCGGCTGCACCTACAAATATCTCAATGGGGGCCCAGGCGCACCAGGATTTCTGTATGCGGCCAGCAGACATCATGACAAGCTCAGGCAACCACTGACGGGTTGGATGGGGCATCAGGCACCTTTTGAGTTCTCTGCGGATTATCAGCCGGCTGCCGGCATTGCCCGCTTTCTCACTGGCACGCCGCCTGTTATTTCGATGAGCGTGCTCGATGCGGCACTTGATGTATTTCGCGACATCGACATGCAGGCCATAAGAGACAAGTCGCTGGCGCTGAGCGAGCTCTTTATTCAACTTGGTCGGCAATATCCCGCCCTGTCACAGTTGCTGCCGGCATTCCCGCAGGAGCCTTCGCAGCGCGGAGCGCAACTGGCTTACCATCATCCGCATGCCTATGCGATCTGCCAGACCTTGATTGCAGAAGGAGTGGTTGCTGATTTTCGGGCACCGGACATTCTACGGCTCGGCTTCAGTCCTCTGTATGTGAGATTCGAGGATATCTGGGTCAGCGTGGAGCGACTGGCAGCAATTCTGAAAACAGGCGCCTGGCGCGATCATCAGATCAGCCACCGGGGCAAAGTGACGTGAATAAAACTGATCCGATTACAAGTAATGGCAGGAGAAAACTATGAGTGAGTTGAATACTGATTTTAATTTCACTGAAGGTGCGAACAGTTGCGAGATCAACAGTTCAGCGGCGATGCTGATTTCAGTATTCGGCCAACCCCTTCACGCCGAAGCGGAGCTTGAATCGATGGAATGGTTGCTGGAATTTGAAGGTGGCGGTAAAGCAGTAATTCGCAATAAAGAGGTGGTTCACACCAGCAACAGCAGAATTCAGACCTGGACAGCCAACGCCGATTCAGCAGCAACACTTGCGAGAATCACGGAAAAATTGATAGAAGCGGATAATTATTACGAAGGCTCTCTGCATCCGGAGCTCTTCGTGAAGCGCAAAAAATGACATCCGCTGGAACTAATCCGGCTCGGGCAAGCGGGGCGGCCGAAGAGTGATCTATTTCAGCACCGCTCCAGGGTCCGCCGGGTCCACCTCGAAATGCGTATCGTCATAAGCATCGATGAGCGCGAGCAGAACATCCAGTTTTTTACCCTCGGGCGTGTCAGGTCTTGCCACAAGCAGGCGTCCGACTTCTTTTAAAGCCGCTCGGTATTCGGCGTCCGTTTCAATTGGTTTGATGTCCATATTCTTTCCTCCGGCGATTAAATGGTTGTTATATCAATCTCCACCATCGTGTTTAACCATACTGTGACAAAGCACAGGGAACGATTTGCACGCAAAGGATGTCTCAATATTAAGCGAAACTCAATACGGAGGCAGGAATATGCATGAACAACCGAAACAACCTCACGACCGTCATCGCTCTACAACCAGGCTGAGCGGCATTGGTGCTGCTGAGATCCAGCGCTACATGCGCGACCTCGAGTACCCGGCAGACAAGAGCCAGCTTCTGGAGCAGGCCCGGAAAGAGCACGCTCCACAGAATGTGTTGGACGTGATTGAGGAGTTTCCGGATCAGCACTACAACAGCGCAGTGCATGTATCGCAGATGCTGGATCGTTTGCATCATTGAGGCAGGCATGTGCCGCTAAGGGCATGCTTCGCGCATCGCCAGACTGTTATTCATCTGATTAGAAATCTATTGCACTTGGTGGTATGGTTTGGCGATTGCTTTGATGAACGAAGAGCTTACAGAGGTATATGGTGACAACAACGAAACGTAAAAGCCGAATTCTGGACGAGATGCATGAAACTGCACGTGGGCTTCACGGAGTCGAATTAATCAGCAAGCGGCGTATGCGGGAATTCGATGCGTTATGCCATCTCGATGTCCAGGAAATGGCCCCGCAGAAGATCAAGTCCCTGCGCGAACAAGGCCATGTAAGCCAGGCTGTGTTTGCTGCTGTGCTGAATACCAGCTTGTCTACAGTGCAGAAGTGGGAGGTTGGCGACAAAAAACCGAGTGGCCCGTCTCTGAAGCTGCTGAACCTGATTGAGCGTAAAGGACTTGAAGCCATCATCTGAGTTCACCTGTATGGTTAGACAGTGCATATCTTGGTGCAGGACCATTAAAGAACTGTATTCGATCCTCTCCCGATCTAAACCAGGATTAAGGTCATACGCTACTTAACTCGAATCAAACCGATCAGCTATCTCAAAGCCAATGCTGAAGTTCTGTCAAATCTTGCCGAGCAACGTGAATATTTGTGATAACCCAGAACGGGGAAGCCAAAGCAGTTCTGCAGGACGTGGCATCCTTTGAGGAAACCCAGGAAACGCTCGCGTTGTTAAAGTTGCTTGTGCTGGGTAATCAGGAAATTGAAACAGGCAAGGTAATGACAGCGGGAGATTTTATCGCCCAATTGCGTAATGATCGCCGCTGAGCACCGAGAGGGTCTCCGATTACGTTTGAAGTGCCGCTGC
>JBDNGQ010000297.1:0-5115 GCA_041689205.1 Pseudohongiellaceae bacterium
ACGCCCGCCCGAAGGGGCCTTCAGCCGATCCCGCTGGCTGCGTTGCCCTTGCTTGACAGGCGGACGCATGCCGGCGCAAGTGCGCCTTGCCAGCGAAATCGGCTGAAGGCCAGAGTGACCATAGAGTTATTCAGAGGCTCCTTAACTAAATGATGAATTAAAAACATGACTAAATCTCAACTAAAATCCAGATCAGGTCGACCTGCCGGTAAGGTTCAGCAAGCGTCTGGGCTGAACTGACAGGCATCGATATCCTGCAGGTGCTCAATATTAAAACGTTGGCTAAGCGCAGCAATATCAGCAGCATTGATGTCACCGACGATATTTACAAACACAGTCTCCTGCGGTGCAGCAGCCATTATGGTGATGCCATGGATCAGCGTGGCATCATCAGATAACTTAAAATAGATATCGACATGATCACTGTTATCGCGAACCCGCACTACGCGCTCCCAGCCTTTGTTATCCAATTCATCCGCAGTCAGTGCCATGGCATCTGCGATTTGATTGAGATCATGTTCCTTAGTCGGAAACACCTGTACAGTCACTCTTTGCAGTTGTGAGACCAATGCGGCAGTTTCCGTGTCCTCTGTGCTTATTAATTGCGCCATCATTGCCAGTAAAGGCGATTTGAGATTCACCTCAACCTTCGCGGCTTGTCCGGAAAGAAACTGCAGTATTGAAAAATCAACATAACCGGGATGATCCTGAACAGAATCATCCGCAGCCATCGCTGAATGTGCGATAAGAAAAACAAAAATCAGCAGGACTAATATTTTTTGGTGTTGAATGTTGAAAAATTTCATGGTTCAGAGCCTCGTTAGATCAAACAATTTACCAACGGATTAAAAGTAGCTGACATTTAATTAATTCTGACATCCAGCAGCGGACTGCTGAAATTAAAGCGATTGCTCTCGCGGCCGATCAGCCTTCCTTCCAGCATGATCAGTACAAAGGCAATCAAGGTAATGCTCGCGAATAGTGCATAGCGATTGTAAAAAATAATCTTCTTCATAAATCCTCCTGTGCCTGTATTCAAAACAATCCTGCTGTCAAATTAGTCTGCGAATCGGCGCATGTTTACAGCACCGAAAATAAACAATCCCCCAATCACCAATCCATGCAACATTTCATAATCAAGAAAGGCGACGATCAGCTCAAAACCGCTGGCAGAAAGGCGTTCAAAAGGAATGTTGCGACTGCCAATCCAAGTTGATAAATAGCTGCTGGAAAAAAGTACGCTTTCAATCAGTACCAGTACCAGCACCACTCCAATTGCCCAGAAAAACGGCACGGCCCTGGCGAATGCTGAAACAAACAGTAACCAGCCGTACAGTGGCAACAGCCAGAGTCCGACCACCAGCATTGAGAACAGCAGCCATGGCAGCCACTGTAACAACGTGCTGAAGACAGTCCAGATAATCTGTACGTCGATACTCCCTGTCGCGGCCATTACAGCGAGCAATAACAACAGGAAAAAAAACAGCGTTGCCAATATCAGAAAGGCCATTAATGGCATTAAGACCAGGGCTGTTAAAAGTTTGGATAATACCGTTTTAGTATTAGAGACCGGCATTGAATACCAGAACAGGCTGCTGTTGTTTTTGCGGTCGTCATAAAGACAAACCAGCAGGTAGATTGGCACGGTAATCAGCAGTGGAGAAATTATTGAAAATGCAATCAGACCATAGGCGGAAATGAGCTGCTCTCCAGCTTCTGCTGCTGACATTGCGCTTAATTGATTCAGCTGATCGACAATACCTGCGGTACTGTTGGTTGCCGTAATAAGCCATACAATAATTATCGCTGACATGATCGCTGAGGCCGCAGGAACCCAGAATATCGCGATCTTATGTTCCCAGAATTCACGTCGCATAAGGGTATGCAATTGCTGAACATGAGGTCTCATATTCATGAGCTGACTCCTGATTTCCTGGATTTGGTCATCATCGCCACAAACAGATCGGAAACACTCGGTGTATGCAATTCGCCAAGCACTTGCAGACGGGCTGGATCAGAATCCTCAAATAGAAAAGCCTTGCGGCCCAGCAATTCCCGTTCATAAACAGGGTTGTAGTAACGTGCTTCCTCATAGCGTTCAGGCGCAACGGCTACCTCGTGAAAGCGCGCTGGAATCTCGTCCATCGCAATATCCAGAATGATGCGACCCTGCTGAATGAACAGGAGCTGGGTGAGCAGGTTTTCAATTTCTTCTACCTGATGAGTGCTGATGATCACGGTTTTCTCAGCATCGTAATATTCGCTCAACAGGCGATCATAAAATTCTTTGCGGTACATGATATCGAGACCAAGCGTCGGTTCGTCGAGTACCAGTACGCGCACATCGATAGCCATAATCAGCGCCAGATGTAACTGTGTGACCATACCTTTGGAGAGTTCTTTAATTTTGCTTGAATGTTTTACATCAGTGCGTGCCAGCAGGCGGTCAGCCTTTTCGCGATTGAAGCGCGGATGGACACCGTCGACGAAATCGATAGCCTGTGACACGCGCAACCATTTAGGCAGAATGCCAACATCGGCTATAAAGCAGACATCTTCCATCAACAGGTGGCGCTGGGCACGCGGGTCTCGTCCCGCGACAGTCAGTTCACCATTGAAGCTGCAAAGTCCAAGCAGCGCCTTCAATGCGGTAGTTTTACCTGCGCCATTCGGGCCGATCAATCCGGTGATGGCACCGGCCTGGATACTGAAACTGATATCATCCAGCGCGCGCTGACGTCCGTAATATTTACTGATGCCTTTTGCCTCAATCAGTGCACCCATGTCAGCTTTTCTCCTGTTGTCGTCGGCGTTTATCGACTTCCTGTAATTGCGTAATTAACTGCTCCGGGTGCAGACCCAGGCGGGCGATGCGCTTGAGCAGGGCCGGCCATTCATCGTGCAGGAACTTCTCCTTCTCCTGATCCTGTAATGCCGTTGTCGCGCCTGGAATCACAAACATGCCAAGTCCTCGACGCTTTTCCACCAGGCCTTCGTCAACCATTATCTGTAAGGCTTTGGAAACAGTGATTGGGTTGATGCGCTGATCGCTGGCGATAGTGCGTACCGAGGGCAGGGGATCACCTTCCTGCAGGATGCCGTCAAGAATCAGTTCCACGAGACGATCGCGCAGTTGATGATAGATCGGTTCTTTATCGTTCCAGATAATCTGCATAAGTTTAAAGGGGTCCAGTGCGAGCGACTGACAAATACTCATTGATCTGTAGTGTTATACATGACCATAACACCAAGGCTCAGCGCGTCAAGTAGAAAATTTAGAATAACAAGAAAACCCGAAACAAAGGGAGCCGGTCAGCTGTCAGCAAGTTCCTGATGGCGGAAGCAGTCACTGATATGATCATTAACCATACCCGTAGCTTGCATATGTGCATAAACAATAGTAGAGCCGACAAAGCTGAAACCCCGCTTCTTCATGTCTTTTGACAGGGCATCACTTTCGGGGGAGGTGGTAGGCACCTCGGCCTGGCTGGCGCGACGGTGCTGAAGGGTTTTACCGCCGGTAAAGCCCCAGATGTACTTGTCAAAGCTACCGAATTCCTGCTGCACCTTGAGGAAAGCCCTGGCGTTATTGCGCAGTGCATAGAGTTTCAAGCGATTGCGGATCAAACCCGGATCAAGCAGGAGTTTTTCGATGGTTTCATCTTTCATGCGTGCTACCGCAACTGGATCAAAGTTATTGAATTTGCTGCGATAATGTTCACGTTTCCTCAGCACCGTGATCCAGCTCAAACCGGCCTGCTGGCCCTCAAGACAAAGGAATTCAAACTGCTTTTGATCATCATGCACAGGAACACCCCATTCGGTGTCGTGGTAGTGCATGTACAAAGGGTCCTCACCCGGCCACCAGCAGCGTTTTTTCATAATATCTGTCGTGATCCACATATTGCATAAATATAGATTAGCACAGCACATACTAACCAGCGTCCAAAGGCATGTCACTCAGCTTGTCTGACCACACGGTCAGCTCGATAGACTTTTATTGCGCTACTAACAGGCGTAAATTTAAGCGCTGATTTTTCAGAGGAGAATGCTGCTATGCGCACAAGAAAAACAATACTCAGCCTTGCTGTTATCACCGCATTAACCGTTTTGTTGACTGGCAACTATGCTCAGGCACAAGACAATAACAACTATGAAATCCCACGTACTGAACACGGCTATCCAGATCTGCAGGGATTCTGGACAAATATCTCAATTACTACCATGACTCGTCCCTCCGGTGCCGAGAAGCTTACCGTCACACCTGAGGAAGCTGTAATGCTTGAACAATCCAATATCTGGAATCAGATTGGTGAGAGCCAGGAAGGTCTGGTCGATGTTGAACAAAAACTGGAAGCTGGTAACAATGCGGCTGCGTTCAGTACCCGTGGCTATAATTATTTCTGGATTGATCCGGGTACCCGTCTGGGTACCGTGCGTGGTGAAATCCGTACATCCTGGATTGTGGATCCCGCTGATGGGCGGATTCCATATCAGGAAGGTGCGCAGGCGAATCAGCGCAACCGCGCCGGCATTCCGCAGATGGGCAGCTTTGACGGTCCGGAAACCCGGCCGCTGGCAGAGCGATGTCTGGTAAGTTTCTCCAATGCCGGTGGTCCGATTATGCAAAATGGGATGTATAACAATACCTATCAGTTTGTGCAGACCAAAGACCACGTGATGATTCTGGTGGAGATGGTGCATGATGCCCGTATCATCCCGATCGGCAAGCCGCACAGTGCTGATGGGCTGCCTCAGTGGCTGGGTTCCTCAGTGGGCTGGTATGAAGGTGATACGCTGGTCGTGGAAACCATCAACCCGCATCCGCTGCAGCGGGCCTACATAAGCAGTGCCGGCAAGCTGACTGAGCGGTTCACGCGCTGGTCAGATAGCCAGATAGTTTATGAGTTTACTGTTGAAGATCCGACCTTATACACCCAGCCGTGGAAGGGCGAAATGAGTTTTAATGCCTCTCCCGAACCGCTCTATGAGTACGCCTGTCATGAGGGTAATCATGCCATGCCTGGTATTCTGGCGGGAGCGCGGGTGCAGGAGCTCGATGGGGCGACTGTGCGGGATAATGCCGAGGTTGAACACTGATCTCAGCGTTTCCTG
>JBDNGQ010000298.1:0-11365 GCA_041689205.1 Pseudohongiellaceae bacterium
AACCGTAAGCATCTGTGCCGCCGCCGTGGGCTAGTAGTTCCGAAGGAGCGAGCAACAAAGCTATCGAAAATACCCATATTTTCATTCTGGTGCCCTTTCACTTTTATACCATTACTCTGAACACTAGGGTTTTCGTGTGAACAATGCAAGTTAAACTGGCGCGTCTAGCAGCAGGGAGATGTGCACACGGATATTTTGACCGGTAATTATTTTTCTGCATCAGCCAGCAGCTCCTTGCGGATTATCTTTACTGTTTCCGGTGCAGCTATGCCTATGGATGCTCTTCCCTGTTGGAGGTTGAAGAGGACTATCTCTACTGTGCCATCTGAGGTTTCCAGAATGATCCTTTGACCTTCTTTACGTTCAAGTACCAGCATTATCGTTCCTTGATAAGTTTGGTGAGTGTATAAAGCTTAGGCTAGGTTTGCGGAGTGCGCCACTCCATTACAGACCGATTTCTGAGCAACTGATTTACATGCGACGCAGAATGTCGCAGAACTCTGGTAAGTAGTGAAAGGCCGTGTCAGTTGCCGGAAGAGGCCCGTGCTGCAAAGACAAATAAAATGCTGTTCAAAAACCTTAGGAGGTGATAAAAGAGCGTTGATTGGAGAGCCACCGGCAAAGGGTGACCTGCAATTTCGTCCAGAATTAGTTGACCACTACATACTAACTAAGAGAAGTTTTCAGCACGATGAAGGTAGTGGCTTTGCAAATTATCAGGTTCTACAGGATGTTCTTGTCTCCGGTCAAGGGTTACAAATGCGCATACGCGCAGAACGGTCTGGGGGTTTCTTGTTCGGATTTCGGTTTGATCGTTTATTCGAGATATGATTTTATTAAGTCTACGAATTTGCTTTCACGGAGATTCCAGAAATGTGCGAGATCTGCAGGTGCAAATACTCCACTCGTATGCTCAAAGTTTGGAGCGGGTTTTTGTTGTGGCGCTCTAGCGTTGAGAAGCAATACAACACAGGAGAAGAGAAATGAGTACCGATAAATACACAAAGAGTGTCCTGACGGTTATTGCTGTCAGTCTTGTGTGGATCTGCGTGCGCGATATTGCTTTTATTGAATCTTCATTTGCTCAGAGCCGAGGAACTGTTTTAGATGTAAGAATTGTTGGGGTGTCGGGAAGCACCACGTTTTGGCCTTCTATCCCAGTCCAAATCAAATAGAGACAGAGAGCCTCAGGAAGTGGATGAACGGCCTGCGCAACGCCGCCACAAGCCGCGCGCACTCATGGCTAGCGCACCCAATCAACTGTTCAGCTGGGATACCACTTATCTGCCGCCGGCGAAAGAAAAAACGTATCAAAAATAAGAAGGTAGATCACACATGATGACCTCTTTTCCTACCGTGCGGTGGTTGCCAGATATCGTTGGCTACATAGACATATACCCAAAAGTCAAAGAGTACATAAACAAAACGCGAGCGGCTCCATGGAAGCACTAACCGATCTCAAAGCTATTCTGCACTCCAAGCGAGCGAACATCTATTACTTGGAAAAGTGCCGCGTCATGCAGAAAGATGGTCGCGTGCTCTATCTCACCGAAGCAAAGGACGAAAATCAGTATTGGAACATTCCCATCGCCAATACCACTTGCCTGCTTTTAGGGACAGGTACTTCCGTAACGCAGGCAGCAATGCGAATGCTCGCATCAGCGGGTGTGATTGTCGGTTTCTGTGGAGGTGGTGGAACCCCGCTATTGATGGCAACGGAAGTGGAATGGCTGACACCACAAAGTGAATACCGCCCCACTGAATATCTGCAAGGCTGGATGCGGTTTTGGTTTGATAACGATAAACGTTTGCAGGCGGCCAAACATTTTCAACACGCTCGCATAACGTTTCTGCGGCAAGTATGGGGTAAAGACCGAGATCTAAAGGCTGATGGGTTTGATTCCAAAGACACGGAAATAAGCACAGCTTTGGAAAAATGCGATCTCAAAATCAAGCAAGCCAGAAGCGTCACCGAACTGTTGCAGTCGGAAGCGCAACTGACCAAGCATCTTTACAAAATCGCAGCAACCCGGACCAAGCATGGCGATTTTGTTCGGACAAGGGAGTCGGACGACACAGCCAATACTTTCCTGAACCACGGTAATTACCTCGCGTATGGCCTGGCCGCGACTACTCTGTGGGTACTGGGAATTCCGCATGGATTCGCTGTTATGCACGGGAAAACCCGTCGCGGCGCTTTGATATTTGACATAGCGGACTTGATCAAAGACGCACTGATACTCCCATGGGCATTTATATGTGCGAAGGAAGGCGCTACGGAGCAGGAGTTTCGTCAGCAGTGTTTGCAGGTGTTCATTGATCACAAAGCTCTCGAATTCATGTTTGAGCAGGTGCAGGAAGTCGCGCTAAAGAGCGACTGGGAGCAAGCGCAGCCATGATGGTGACCTTTGTGTCCCAATGTGAGAAAAAGGCTTTGACGCGGACAAGACGTGTGCTGGACGCCTTTGCTGACAGAATTGGGGATTGCAGTTGGCAGACTGTCATCACGGATGAAGGATTGCAGGCAGTCAGAAAATTGTTACGCAAGACCGCCAGCAAAAATACTGCGGTGAGTTGCCACTGGATTCGTTCGCGGGCGCGTAGTGAGTTGGTCTGGGTTGTCGGCAACAAACAAAAGTTTAACGCCCAAGGTATTGTGCCGGTAAATAGCACATCAACAATTAACAGCTATCGGGATGACCAAGCCGATTGGCACTACCTACCGTTGATTCAATCCCTCACGTCACTTGCAGCGTTATTGCATGATTGGGGTAAGGCCAGCGCCCGTTTTCAGGAAAAACTGAATGTTAGCTATAAAGGCATGTCAGGCGATGCGTTACGCCACGAATGGGTATCCTGCCTCTTACTAAAGATATTGATCGCCCAGACCGATTCGAACTCCGATAAAGGCTGGCTAAACCTTTTGGCCAATGGTGATATTAATGAAGCCTTGCTGATCGGAAGTGACTTGACCAGCGTCAAGCCCCTCACAGACCTTCCCCCCATTGCACAACTGGTCGCATGGTTGATACTCACCCATCATAGATTGCCTTTACCTGGCGGCCCCAAAAAGGATCTTCTGAACAAGTGGGGGCATGACGCTAAATCTATGGAAAGAGCGCTGACTTTCATTGATAAAAACTGGGGGTATCAGAACGACAGCGCGATAGCCACGCTACAAAACTGCAAGCGCTTTCCAAACGGATTGATGACAAGCTCCAAAGCCTGGCTTAAGCCGCTCAAGCGTTGGGCTGGTAAACTACTTGATCAGCAGCACCTTTTCGAAAAAGCCATCAGCGAAGGTAGCCAGCGCTTGCTACTTCATCACGCCAGACTCTGCCTGATGCTGGGCGATCATTACTACTCGTCGCTAACGTTGGAAGCTTCAGGTTCATGGCAGCATTCAACAACGCTTATTGCCAACACACAAAAAGACGGTTCACCGAAACAGGCGCTGGATCAACACCTCGTTGGCGTCTATCAGCAAGCCAAATGCAATGCGCAAAAATTGCCGCAACTGGAACGGGCACTCCCGACAACTGATAACATCGCCGCCCTAAAGAAAAAAAGCCCCATCGAGTTTGCTTGGCAGGATAAAGCCGCCAGCAAGGTTCGTGATTGGACCGCTGAACATAGAGATAAAAAATACGGCTTTTTCGCTGTAAACATGGCCAGTACAGGCTGTGGAAAAACTTTTGCCAACGCCAAAGTAATGCTGGCACTGTCAGAAAACAACGACAGTCTGCGTTATATTCTTGCTCTGGGCCTCCGAACGCTGACACTGCAAACCGGAGATGAATACCGGGATCGAATTTTCCGGAATGGCGATGGCTGTGATCTCGCAGTATTGATTGGCTCCAAAGCTATTGCCGATCTTCACAATCAGGATCGTGAAATTAGAAAGGGGGAGGTGCACGAGGCGGAAAGTGGCTCAGAATCTGCAGAATCCCTGCTAGGGCCTGAGGAAGATGTGATCTACGACGTAGAGATTCCAGGGGATGGGATGGCGACCCTTTTTCCAGACGAGAAAGCGCGTAAACTTCTGTACGCCCCCGTTCTTGCTTGCACCATTGACCACATCATGGCTGCGACCGAAACCACCCGAGGCGGTCGAT
The DNA here is from genome assembly GCA_041689205.1 of Pseudohongiellaceae bacterium. Taxonomy (GTDB): domain Bacteria; phylum Pseudomonadota; class Gammaproteobacteria; order Pseudomonadales; family Pseudohongiellaceae; genus JAVVEG01. Next base: position 4,116 of record JBDNGQ010000298.1, read on the forward strand.
ATATTCTACCAAGCCTGCGTTTGATGTCGTCCGATCTGGTTATCGACGAAGTAGATGACTTCACTGATGCCGACTCGATTGCCATCGGTCGACTAATACACCTAGCGGGGATGCTAGGTCGAAAAGTGATGATTTCTTCTGCAACAATTCCGCCAGCGCTCGCAGAAGGCTACTTTAACTGCTATCGGGAAGGTTGGAATATTTTTGCCAAAACACGCAATGCCAGTTCAGCGATCGGCTGTGCATGGATAGACGAATTCAATACAACCATCACTGATAATAGTGCCATCGGGACATTACAAGCCATCCAACACTACGTGGATTCTCATCAAAGTTTCGTTAGCAAGCGGATTGAAAATCTGGATAAGCAGCCTGCAAAACGCAAAGCGAATATTATCAATTGTCAAACGGCCTTGGACACATCTACGGGTGATACGACTAAACAACAGTGCTACTTCGAAATCATCACGAAGTCAGCGCTCGCTATGCATCAAGTACATTGTCAGGCGGATAGAAAGACTGGACTAATGGTTTCTTTTGGCGTCATTCGCACAGCCAATATTTCACCCTGCGTTGCGTTGACACAGTACTTGCTCGACTATCAATGTGACAGCGATACAGCACTGCGAGTTATGCCGTATCACAGCCAACAGGTACTACTGCTGCGACATGAACAGGAAAAACATCTGGACGCTGTACTGAAACGCAAGGAAGAACCCGGAGATGAGCCACTGGCATTCAGGAATCCCGTTATTCGCCAACATCTGGATATGCTGGCATCAACAGCACAACCGCCCACCCAAGTACTTTTTGTGCTGGTGGCAACCCCTGTCGAGGAGGTTGGTCGTGACCACGACTTTGATTGGGCAATTGTAGAGCCGTCCTCCTATCGCTCGATTATCCAGTTGGCAGGCAGGGTCAGACGACACCGTTCAGACGCAGTGCCGATCAGCGCTCCCAACATTGGTTTATTGCAGTACAACTGGCTTACCATTAAGAATGGTGATGACAAATGTAAACCTCGCTTCACGCACCCTGGGTACGAATCAACGGATGGGAAATCGAAAGAAGGAAAACCGCTTTGCTTCAATAGCCATGATCTACGACGGTTGCTCAATGAAAAAGCATTGGCTGATCGACTCGATGCCAAGCCAAGGATATCCGTTTCTGAAGATACTCCTCCTTTTTCAAAGTTGGAGCACGCAGCAATCGCAAGCATTCTCACAAACTACGAGGCAGTCGGGCCGGAGAGCTTGCAAGGCTATCTCACACAGTATTGGTACCTGAGCGCGCTGCCACAAGCCCTCAACCGATTCCGCCAGAGCGAACCATCAATAGCGCTATACAGGTACCCCGGCGACAAGCTATGTTTCTATCAGCGAGATGAGAGAGGTTATCTCATTCGCAGCGACAACTACCAAGAACTAATAAACATGGCAGAAGTACATAATATCGAGTCGTACTCATTAACTTCAAATCAACAGGCCAAACTCTGGTTGCTCCGAGACTACCACCAACTTCTATCCTCCCAGGCGCAAGCACAGGAATACTCTCTCGAAAAAGCGGCGTTACTGTATGGCGAAATCATGCTTCGGAAACCCAAAGACAATGATTTCAATATTCGCCATCTATACAACGATCAATTAGGACTATTCAAAGCGGATAGGAGGTAGATCATGCCAGATTCAGTAATACAGGAATTCTTTCAAAAACGAAGAGAGGATTGGCTCAAGAAGGAAACCAGTGCTTCCATGAGTGAAGAAGACCTCAGCCAGCTTCAGGAGAACTGTGCGAAGAAATTTTCTCTTGAAAACTGGCTTCCAGATGCCGCGAAACGTGCAGGGCAAATCAGCATTTCAACGCATCCTTGCACCTTCAGTCATCCGAGCGCCAGAAAAAACAAGAACGGCTATGTTACCTCGATTATTGCTACTGCAGATCGAATACCAGACGGGTATTTACGAACCGGCAACGTGAACGTTGAGCAGGACGCATTAGGTAATGCAGCCGCGCTGGATGTATATAAGTTTCTCATGCTGACAATGGCTGATGGCACTCCACTGCATCAGCATATAAAGAGTAACTCTCCTCTGGCCACGGAGGCACTTTCAATCAGAACAGAAAACTACGAAACCTTGAGAGATGGGTTTCTCGCGATGTTCGATGGCGGCGATGACAACACCACCAGCTCTAAATTAAAACAGGTGTTTTACCCAGTCGATCAGAACTACCATCTTTTGTCGGTTCTCAGTAACTCCGGGCTTATCTATGAATTGCGTAAACGTGTAGATGATTTGCGCTTTTCAGATCATCAAAAACAACTCCGTGACAAGAAACGCAATAATGAATATAGCGAAATTGGTTTTTCGGAAATATACGAAATTACTACCATTGGCTACGGCGGCACAAAGCCACAAAACGTCAGCGTTTTAAACAATCAGTTTGGTGGCAAGGCTCGTCTACTATTGTCATCCCCCCCTACTATTGCAAAACGCTCCGTGCAATTTCCGCGTGATAATTTTTTCACAAATTCAATCCGATTCTATGACATTCATAAAATCCTTAAGAAGCTGCATAGAATTTTCCAGATCGGCTCAGACAGCGTAATTCCCAGAAAAAATCTGGAAACGGGCCGTGATGACCTGATTGAAGAAATTCGCGAAGAAGTCATTCTTAGGATGGTTGCAGTGCGCGCAGTTATGCCGGAGCAGTATCGGGAAGAGAGCACCAAACTTTCTCACCATCAGAAGATTTGGTTGTGCAACCACTTTGAAACAGAGAGAGCGCTTACTGATGATTGGCTTGATGATCTATGCGAAGAGATAACCCAATGGATTATGACCGCGTACAAAAAAACCATCAAACAGGCAATCACTTTAGGTCCAGCGGAAAGAGCTTACATACGCCAGATGGTCGAAACACACAAGGAGGCATTGCGATGACCGACAATATGTTGCTGATACCCCGAATCCGCATTCAAAACGCCAATGCCCTCTCCAGCCCTTTTACCATTGGCTTTCCCGCAATGACTGCTTGGTTGGGCGCTGTTCACGCGCTGCAACGAAAACTTAACCACCAAGGTATTCCGGCAACCTTTTATGCAGTTGGAGTGGTGTCTCACGACTTTGACTTGCAGACTTACAAAGGGCCTGGTGACTATGAAAGCTCCATAATTGGTACGGCGAATCCACTTGATAAAGATGGATCGCGCCCAGCGTTTATAGAAGACGCTCGCTGCCACCTGGAAGTCAGCCTCGTGATTCAATATACGGGTATCGATAAACTTGATGAGGCTAATGTAATTGAAAGAATCAGCCATTTTTTGAATGGCCAAATGAAAATCGCCGGTGGAGACATTCTCAGGTTTAACTCTCCGGAATTTTTCAAGGATTATCGCCAACTAAGAATCCGACTAATGCCAGGTTATGCGCTGATTGAACGTCGCGATCTGATGATCGAAGCAATGACTGCAGGCCAAGATGCATTGGACGCCCTGCTCGACTATCTAACTATCCATCATAGCTGCTCGCAACAGGAACAAAATGGAGAAACAATCGTCACCTGGAGCAGCGGGCGGAAAGGCACGGGAGAGAATGGGCAACGAGGCTGGATCGTTCCTATTGCCACTGGCTTCCAGGGTATTAGTGAACTGGCGACAGCAAAGAACCAACGCGACATCGATACACCGCACCGTTTCGCCGAGGCTGTAGTTACACTGGGCGAATTCAAAATGGCTTACCGGCTAGAAAGACTCGATGACCTGCTATGGCGTTATCAGTGTGGCAACAACCTGTACCTCTGCCAACAAACATTGTCTCAATATAACAACTCACTTTCACAAGATGGTTTTTAAAAGTAATTAACTAGGAGAAACAACATGGCCAAGAATGAAAACTCAGCATCAGTACTCGCATTCGAAAAGAAATTGGTCCCGTCAGATGGATATATGTACGGTACCAAGTGGGATGATCGTGGCAATGTGGCACCATTGTCGCTTAAGGAAAAATCCGTTCGGGGTACGATTTCAAACCGGCTAAAGCCTGCTGTCCAGAATGACCCTGCCAAACTAAACAGCGAGGTGGAAAAAGCCAACTTACAAAAAGTTGATGCTTGTGCACTGGGCACAGAACAGGACACGCTCAAGCTACAATTCACGTTGAAGGTTCTCGGCGCAATACACCAACCTTCCGCCTGTAATAACGCCGCGTTCAAGCAGAGCTATTCTAGGGCCGCGAAAGGGTATGTGGAACGGGAAGGTTTTCGTGAACTGGCCAGGCGCTATGCTTTGAACATAGCCAACGCTCGTTTTCTCTGGCGCAATCGAATCGGAGCTGAAGCGATTGAAGTCACTGTAAAAGCACTCAACAAAGGAGCAGAGCAGGAATGGAAATTCGATGCCACAGAATATAGCCCCAGAGATATGAGTGCTGGCGATAAGCAGATTGATTCCCTAGCAAATCGAATCGCCAAAGCGCTGGCAAGCGAGGACGATTTTCTTATGCTGGACATTGCTTGTTTCGCAAAGGTCGGTAAGGCACAAGACGTATATCCCAGCGAAGAGCTGGTACTGGACAAAGGCAAGGGCAACAAGAGCAAGGTGCTTTACGCCGTCGATGGAATTGCCGCTATGCACTCACAAAAGGTTGGCAATGCACTACGTACTATCGACACCTGGTATCCAGATTTCACTAACCCGGATGCGTCTGCGGGCCCTATCGCCATCGAACCCTACGGCGCCGTCACTAATCTCGGCAAGGCCTACCGCACTCCTAAAGACAAACAAGACTTCTACACATTTTTTGATCACTGGGCGCGCGGCGGTGCACTGCATCGCATTGAAGATGAACACTATGTCATGGCTGTTCTGGTGCGTGGTGGTGTCTTCGGTGAAAGCGACAAGTAGAGGCAACCATGGACCACTATCTCGATATTCGCATTCTGCCAGATCCGGAGTTCAAGGAAACGGTATTGATGAACGCCATTTACACCAAGCTCCACAAAACTTTGTGTGACTTGGGTGCCATCAACATCGGCGTCAGCTTTCCAGGTTCTCGGATTGTCTTGGGCAATGTGCTGCGCCTTCACGGCGCTTCTGAAGCGTTGAACAAACTTCAACGCCTCAACTGGATCGGTCCAATGAGCGGCTATTGCCAGCTAAGCGGCATTAAGTCTGTGCCATCGGAAGTTACATTTCGCACAGTGTCGCGTAGCCAACCAACGATGAGCTCTGCAAAACTCAGGAGGTTAGTAAAGCGCGGGTCAATCACCGACGAGGAGGCCAAAAATTATCAGGCTAAGATGCTCACCAAAGAGCGGCATTCGCCCTATGTCGAGTTGGTTAGCGGTTCCAATGGACATCGGCACAGGCGCTATATCGAATTTGGTCCTTTGCTTGAGAAGCCGATAGCGGGAGATTTTGATCAGTTCGGGCTATCCAAAATGGCAACTGTTCCTTGGTTTTGAGGGGCCACAAGAAAATATCAATTTTGATATAAGCACGATAAAGGACTATCATGCGCAAAGTTGTATTCGAAGCAGATACGCTTGCCTCAATCCGCGAATTTCCGGGAACCGCTCGGCTGCGGGTGGGCTATGAACTTGATCGTCTCCAAAGGGATCTGGAGCCTGAGAACGGGAAGCCTTTTTCATCAATTGGGCAAGGCGTTCTGGAACTCCGTATTCAGATTGGTAGGCAATTCAGAGTTATCTATGTCGTAAAGTTCGCTGGGTATGTGCACTTCCTGCATTTGTTTGACAAGAAATCACAGAAAACACGGGATACAGATATTGCTATAGCAAAACAGCGATTGCAGGAAGTCATGAGGAGGTGTTGGCAATGATGGCACAGGAGATCGATAGCGTTTGGGATGCCATTGAGGACGATCCCGTAACGGCGGCTAATCTGCGCTTGCGGTCTCAACTGATGATGGCAATCTCGGAGTATGTAAGACAATCAAACCTGACACAGACCAAGGCGGCATCGAAGCTCGGCACCACACAGCCCCGGCTCAATGACGTATTGAAAGGCAGAATCGAGAAATGCACGGTCGATCGCCTGGTCAATATGCTGGCGGCTGTTGGATATATTGTTCATCTGGATGTGTCACTCGCTGCGTGAATGTAAATCTCTATAGCCCCTCCGTATACGGCGAAGTCCACGAGTCTTCGACGCCAGTTGCCCTTACTTGGCGATCCAGCTACCAATGATTTTCTCGCTTCTAAAATAGCCATATAAATCAATTGGGTGAAATGTCGCGCGCAGTCATTGGGTAAACCAATGATTTGATGCTAACTGATTGTTGTACGAGATCTTTTTTGCCTTATACTTCAGGTTCACTGCCGCACAGGCAGCTTAGAAAGCCGCAACAACCTGCAACCGCCGATCCTTCAAGTTCACTGCCGCACAGGCAGCTTAGAAATTGCCCTGCCACGCCGTGCCTCGCCACGCCACGTTCACTGCCGCACAGGCAGCTTAGAAAAGTGACTGGTCAAAGTACCCCGGCGCGTATAAGTTCACTGCCGCACAGGCAGCTTAGAAAATAATCTCCGGCAAAGACAAGCGCAAGCCGTTGTTCACTGCCGCACAGGCAGCTTAGAAAAACAGCAAGCATGGCTGGTGCGCTGCGAGTCAGTTCACTGCCGCACAGGCAGCTTAGAAATACAGCAACGCTGGTTGAACTTTGCAAGTATAGTTCACTGCCGCACAGGCAGCTTAGAAAAGACAACGGATGAGGCAGTAAATGCACTGGATGTTCACTGCCGCACAGGCAGCTTAGAAAGAACACGCACGCGGTTAAAGAGTGGTACAGGCGTTCACTGCCGCACAGGCAGCTTAGAAACCCATCGCGGCGACATGGCTTTGTTCTGGGACGTTCACTTCCGCACAGGCAGCCTAGAAACAAGGCACCACACAGCACAGCAGGAAGCCCGCGTTCACTGCCGCACAGGCAGCTTAGAAATCCCAGCCGTCAATCGCCATCTGAGCCATTGCGTTCACTGCCGCACAGGCAGCTTAGAAAAACAAATCGCTGCGCAGCTTGGCGTATCAGCAGTTCACTGCCGCACAGGCAGCTTAGAAATTAGAACGTGTACATCAGGCTTATGTCCAAGCGTTCACTGCCGCACAGGCAGCTTAGAAATGTGCCAACTGCGCGTCTGTTATTGGCTTGCTGTTCACTGCCGCACAGGCAGCTTAGAAAATTGATGGACGTCAATCCGCATCTGCTCACGGGTTCACTGCCGCACAGGCA
>JBDNGQ010000299.1:0-11596 GCA_041689205.1 Pseudohongiellaceae bacterium
ACATTGGCCGCCATGCTTTCCAGCAGTTTGACAATGTCATCATCAAAGGCGTCTTTTTCGGTGGAGTAAAACAACAGGACAGCAACACAGCGTTTACGTTTGAACAAGGGCAATGCCGCAGCACTGGCAATATGCTCCAGCCTGCTGATGGCATGCCATGGAGCCGTTCTTGGGTCATTCTGAAAATCATGACTGATACAGGGCATCCGGGTGCGAAATGCAATCCCGCTCAGGCCCTGACCCTGCGATCTGTCTGGATTGGTGGAAAGTTTCACTGGTTCTACAATTGGTGTCGCTTCGCCAGCCAACGCGACCGAGGCCAGTGAGTGCTGGTCGATGGGTTCAAAAACTGTAGCAATATTAAACTTGCCGCCCTTGACTGCGGCATTGCAGACATTGGTGTAAAGCGAAGTCACCGAAGTAGCACGCAGAATGGCTTCATTGCTTTCGCTCAACGCTGAAAACATCTGCTGCAGACGCTGGGAATTGCGTTCGACATTTTTCCGGCTGGTAATATCACGGGTCATGCCAATGATGATCCATCGTTCATCAATCTGCATGGCGCGGCTGTAGACTTCAACGACGACAGGTTCGCCGTGGCGGTTAAACGTGCTGCTTTCGATACGGCTGCTGCCACCCTCGCTAATAAGGTGGTCATAGCGCGCGGCGATTTCTGCTTCTGTTTCTGAGAGCGTGTCGGCAGGGCCTGAATTCAGCAACTGAGCGCGGGTAAATCCAGAGTTTTTGCAGGCGGTATCATTGACATCAACGAAGCGCATGGTCTGCCGGTCGACCAGATAAATCATGTCCGTAGACATGTCCATCGCGGCGCGGAATCGCAGCAGGCGATGTTCTATCTTGCGCTGCTGAGAAACATCGCGAGCCAGGCAATGGTAGCCGAGAAACTCACCCGCCTGATCGAATTGTGCCTCTCCGCTGACCCGCAGATAACCCACCGACATGGGTGAGACAAGTTTGTACAATTGATCAGTAAACGGTTTTCTTTCGGCACGCAGTGCAAAGTGATCATCGGTCGATTTGGGCTCGACAACAGGAATAATGCCAAACTCCCAGGGCGTCCTGCCTGGAAAATTAACATAAAGCTGCTGACGCTCTTCTGTATCGTCGCAGCGTAGGCTCAGACAGACAAATTCTGAGTCTTCCTGCCAGTACAGGTCAGCAACAAGACTGATCAGTTGCCATAGCTTGTCTTCCCGGCAGACACGAAGATTTTGCTCACCCAGTGTCAGCAGGTTTTTTGAGGGGGGCCTTTCGCTCAGCGCCATTGCTCACAGACCGCTCGCAGAATGCTAAGTGCCTGCTCAATTTCTGCCTCATTGATGTTTAAGGGTGGCAACAAACGGATGCCGTTACCACCGGCTTTGACAGCAAGCATCCTGTGCTTTAACAGCACCTTAACAAATTCGGCATTATTGACCACACACTTGAGTCCGATCATAAAGCCCATGCCGGTCTGTTCCTGGAGAACTGCTGGATAGTCCTTGATGATTTGCGCCAGACCACTGCGCAGCACGGCGGCATTGGCGCGCGATTGTTCAAGAAATCCTGGTGCCGTGATGACATCCAACACACCATTGGCGACGGCTGTTGCCAGCGGATTGCCCCCGAACGTGCTGCCATGAGTACCCGCCACCATGGGCGCGGCGACTTTTTCTGTTGCCAGAATAGCGCCGATCGGGAAACCGCCGCCCAGACCCTTCGCGGAGGCCAGCAAGTCCGGGGTTATGCCTAATGCCTGGTAAGCATAGAGCTGGCCGCTGCGGCCGACTCCAGATTGCACTTCATCAAACATCAATAGAATGCCGTGCTGATCGCACAGAGCGCGAACCTGCTGCAGATAATCTTCGGGAACCACACGAATGCCGCCTTCGCCCTGTATTGGTTCCAGAATTACGCCGGCAGTCTGCTCGTTAAGTTGCAGCTTAAAGGCCTCAATGTCGCCAAAAGGAACCTGATCGAAACCGGCATCGCCAAACAGAAATCCTTCGCTTTGTACCGGATTCCGACTGGCAGCTATTGGCGCCAGGGTGCGGCCATGGAAGGATTGGGTCAAGCTGACTATGCGCACTCGTGCCTTGTCACCGCGATCGTAATGATAGCGGCGCATCATCTTAAAGCCGGCTTCAACCGCTTCGGTGCCGGAATTGCTGAAAAATACGCGATCCGCAAAAGTCAGTTCGACCAGACGGGCAGCGAGCTTTTCGGTAGGGATTATTCTGAACAGGTTAGAGGTATGCCAGAGCGTATCAGCCTGTGCTTTCAGACATTCGACCAGATAAGGGTGACAATGCCCGAGGCAGTTGACGGCAATACCCATGGTAAAATCAAGATAAGCCTCATCGGCGGCAGTGTATAAAAAACAGCCGGAGCCGCGCGCAAATTCAAGCTGCGGATGCCCATAGTTGGCCATAAGAGCGGAGTTCATGGATGTCATCCTTAGCAGTAATGCAATGGTTGCGGTAATGCTGATTTGCGTCTATGTTGTGGACTCTTCAGAGAGCGCGATCATGCCTTATCGTTTGCCGTGATTCAAGTTGCGACGATTATACCGAGCTCAATCAATTTTGTTAGCTACCACGTAATAAACTGTGGTCTAAAACAGTCATCAACACCAGGAGCCATCATGTTTTTTCAAAAAACCGCGGATTTACCCGATGCGGATTCAGCATTGCCTGGGCGCAAAGAGCCAATGCCTGTAAATAACCGTCACTATGTCAATGAGCGACCGATCATGGGCCCCATGCCAGCAGGAATAGCAACTGCGGTATTCGGACTGGGATGTTTCTGGGGTGCTGAGCGGATATTCTGGAAGCTGCCCGGTGTGTACAGCACTGCAGTGGGCTATGCCGGAGGTTTCACGCCTAACCCGGACTATGAAGAAGTCTGCAGCGGGCGCACCGGACATACGGAAGTGGTTACGGTGTTTTACGACCCATCGCTGACCAGCTACGAGGATCTGCTGAAGCTGTTCTGGGAGTCCCATAATCCGACTCAGGGCATGCGCCAGGGCAATGACCGTGGCACTCAGTACCGCTCGGCTATCTATACAACCTCGCCGGAGCAGATGGAAGCAGCCCTGGCAACCCGCGTACAGTTCCAGCAGGTGCTGAAAGAGGCCGGGCATCAGACCATTACCACCGAGATCAAGCCGCTGGAAAAGCTCTATTACGCAGAGGACTATCACCAGCAGTATCTGGCTAAAAATCCCGATGGCTATTGTGGCATCGGTGGACTCGGAATCTGTTATTGATCGCGGGCAGCACGCAATAACAGCTACTGATGAGTAACGGCGCCGCGACTGTCATATACTGCGCGACATATTCGGAGAACTGCCAGCTATGTCCAAACCAGCCAGTGAGAAGTTTGTCATCGCGATTTCGTCGCGCGCCCTGTTTGACCTGAAAGAAAGTCATCGGGTTTTTGAAGAGCAGGGCCTGCAAGCCTATCAGCAGTACCAGATTGAGCATGAGGATGAGCCACTCGCCCCCGGTGATGCCTTCAGCCTGGTGAAGAAGCTGCTGGGTTTGAATGCGTTGCTGCCTGCGCCCCGGGTCGAGGTGATTTTGTTGTCGCGTAACAGCGCCGACACCGGCTTGCGGATATTCAATTCAATCGAGCACTACGGTCTGTCGATAACCCGCGCGGCCTTTTGTGGCGGCGACAATCCCTGGCGATATATTTCCGCATTCAACAGTCATTTGTTTCTGTCCACTGATGGCGCGGATGTGCGACAGGCGCTGGAGCTGGGCATAGCGGCTGCCACCATTCTGCCGTCCAATACCAGCAATGTGAAGGATGGCAAACTCAAGTTTGCGTTTGATGGCGACGCGGTACTGTTTTCTGATGAGGCCGAGAAAATCTACAAAGCTGACGGTCTTGAAGCTTTTGCAAAAAGTGAAAAAGAATCTGCAAATCAACCGCTTACCGGTGGTCCTTTCAAGCCGTTTCTAGCTGCGTTACAGCAGTTGCAGACGGAGTTTCCGGCGGGTGAATCCCCGTTACGCACCTGTCTGGTAACAGCCCGTTCAGCACCGGCCCATGAGCGGGTGGTAAGAACGCTGCGGGCATGGAATATCCGCATCGATGAGTCGCTGTTTCTGGGCGGCATGGATAAAGGCGCCTTTTTGAAAGCGTTTGATGCCGATGTATTCTTTGATGATCAGCAGGCGCATTGCGAGTCTGCACGTGGCCATGTTGCCACCGGCCATGTGCCCCATGGTGTTGCCAATAACCCGGTTGTTATTGCCCCCCCTGCTGGCGTATCCCTGGCTGCTGCAAACGTGAACGGCGAGTAGTCATGAAACTGCAGCAGCTGCGTTATATTCATGAGGTTGCTCAGCAGGGGATGAATATATCGGCGGCGGCGCTGGCACTGCACACCTCACAACCTGGCGTCAGCAAGCAGATAATGATGCTGGAAGAAGAGCTTGGCCTGGCAATCTTCGTGCGCAATGGCAAACATCTGTCCGGGCTGACTCCAGCTGGTGTCAAAATTGTGGAGATTGCCCGCGATATCCTGCGTCGCACTGATAATATTTACACCCTGGCCAAAGAATTCACTGCCGCGAACAAGGGCAGTCTGTCTCTGGCAACTACCCATACCCAGAGCCGCTACGTGCTGCCACCGGTGATCAGGAAGTTTATTGCGAAATATCCAGAGGTAGCGCTGCATATGCACCAAGGCACGCCTTTGCAGATTGCTGAGCTGGCCGCTACGGGTACGGCAGATCTGGCGATTGCGACCGAAGCCATGGAGCTGTTCAGTGATTTGATCATGGTGCCTTGTTACCGCTGGAACCGGGTGATTCTGGTGCCTCAGAGCCATGAACTGGCGCATGTTAAAAAACTCACGCTGGCTGATGTGGCAAGATTTCCTCTGGTGACGTATGTGTTTGGTTTCACCGGACGCTCACGCCTTGACGAAGCCTTTGATGCGAGCGGGCTGTCTCCGCACGTGGTGTTCACTGCGGCTGACGCAGACGTGATCAAGACCTATGTGCGGCTGGGTATAGGGGTTGGAATAGTAGCCAACATGGCCTGGGACCCGGTCAAGGACATCGATCTGATCGCGCTTGATGCTTCTCATCTGTTCGATTACAGCGTGACCCGCATCGGATTCCAGCGCGGCGCAGTGCTGCGCAGTTATATCTATGATTTTATCGCGATGTTTTCGCCGCATTTGACTCGCAGCCTGATTGAGCAGGCCCAGCTTGCGGCGAGTCAGGATGAGATTGATCAGCTGTTTGCCGATATCGAAATTCCGATATATTCCTGAAGTCTCGACCTGAACTTGCAACCTGAACTTTCAACCCTGAGCCCTCGCTCACAGCCACTGGCTTTCAGCCCTTGAACCATCATGCTTCAGCCGTTGGCCATTAACTCTGAGTCCTCAACCGCGAGCAATCACATCGGGCTTGTGCAGACCACATTCCTTGGCGGTTGCTTCTTCCCACCACCAGCGTCCCTCGCGTTCATGCTGATTCGGCCCAATCGCACGGGTGCAGGGTTCACAGCCAATGCTGATGAAACCTTGATTGTGTAAGGGGTTGTAGGGCAGTTCAAACATGCGGATATAGTCCCAGACATCTTTTGAACTCAGATTCGCGAAAGGATTAAATTTAAGCAGGGTATGCTCAGGCGTTGACGAAGCCATATCCACCTCGGCAATGGGCACATCCGCCCGGGTCGGACTTTGATCGCGGCGCTGACCGGTAATCCACGCATCCACGGTAGCCAGCTTTCTGCGTAAAGGTTCAACCTTGCGGATGCTGCAGCATTCGTGATGACCATCCTGGTAGAAACTGAACAGGCCTTTTTCGTTCACCATGGCCTGCAGGCGTTCAGCATCAGGGCTGAGAAACTCCATATTAAGCTGGTACTGCTTACGCACCAGTTCCAGAAACCGATAAGTTTCCGGATGCAGTCGGCCGGTATCCAGACAGAAAATCGGTACGTCTTTGCGGATTTTCCAGGCCATGACGACTAACGCAACATCTTCAGCGCCACTGAAGGAGATAGCGAGATTGGGAATGGCCGTCAGCACTTCCGTCAGTATTTCTTTAGGAGATTTATTCCGAAAAAATTCATTAGTTTCAGTTATATTGGAACTGTTTATCATGTGAAGTCTCAATTATTTTTGAGGTGCGCAGCGGTGACATAAAGATGCCTGTGTGGGTGCTTGCGGCCATTTTGTCATAACAAAAGCCGTTTTGCATTGGCTGCGAATTCTGCTAGATTTACCCGCTCAAATTTGGACCTGTTGAAGGGGAATATCTTGGAAGTTGCTTGTCTTGATCTGGAAGGAGTCCTGGTTCCTGAAATATGGATAGATTTCGCTGAGCGCACGGGCATACCTGAGCTGCGTGCGACTACCCGGGATATTCCGGATTACGATGTATTGATGAAGCAGCGTCTGCGGATTCTGGCTGAACACGGGCTGGGCCTGAACGATATCCAGGCAGTGATAGCGACCATGGAGCCAATGGCAGGCGCACGTGAATTTATCGACTGGCTGCGTGAGCGCTTTCAGGTAGTTATCCTGTCTGACACTTTCTATGAATTTTCTCAGCCCCTGATGCGCCAGCTCGGTTTTCCTACGCTGTTCTGTCATCGCCTGGAGGCGGATGCCAGCGGCCGCATCGTTGACTACAAACTGCGCCAGAAAGATCCTAAACGGCAATGTGTCAAAGCCTTTCATGCGCTTAACTTTCGCGTGATAGCCGCTGGTGACTCGTACAACGACACCACTATGCTGGGCGAGGCCGATGTTGGCATTCTGTTCAAAGCACCGGCCAATGTGATCAGTGAGTTCCCTCAGTTCCCTTCAGTGACTGAATACGATGAGTTGCGCCAGGAGTTTGTTAAGGCCAGTAACCGGACGCTGCTACTTTAAGAGCGGCTGATTAGCGTTAGAGTCTGTGCTTAATCAGATTGAGCGCTGCTGGCTTTAAGCTCCTGCAGAGTACTGAGCAGCAGGGCGACTTTATCGCGGCTTTCCTGATACTCCAGCTCGCACTCTGAGTCTGCCACGATACCGCCACCTCCCCAGCAATAGATCTGATCCTGTTCACACAGCAGGGTGCGGATGGTGATATTGGTGTCCATCTGTCCGTCAAAGCCGAAATAGCCAATAGCACCACAATATATTGAACGCGAATTGGGCTCCAGTTCATTAATGATTTCCATTGCTCGGATCTTGGGTGCGCCAGTGATTGAGCCACCAGGAAAGCAGTTGCGCAGCAGATCCAGCGGACTCTGCCCAGGCCCCAGTTCGGCGCTGATGGTGCTGACCAGATGATGGACGCTGTTAAAGCTTTGCAGCTCAAAGAGTTTTTCTGCTGTGACCGAGCCGGTGATGCACAAGCTGCCAAGATCGTTGCGCAGCAGATCCACGATCATCAGATTCTCTGCCCGGTCTTTCTCGCTTTCACACAGCGCTTGTTTGAGTTCTTCATCCTGAGCAGCATCAAGCCCGCGTCGGCGGGTGCCTTTGATCGGTTGAGTCAGGACTTTACTGCCGCGCACCTGCAGAAACCGCTCTGGAGACAGGCACACGATGGCGCCGCGCTGATCCGCGCCAGGCTGATCTGCCCATGGCTGTTCTGCGTGAAACTGCTCTGACGAGACTGATTGCAATCCGATATAGGCTGAAAACGGACTTTTGCTGCGCTGGCGCAGACGGAGATAAGCCTGCAGAGGATCACCGGTATAGCTGGCCCGAAAGCGCTGGGCAAGATTGGCCTGATAACAGTCACCAGCTTCGATATAGGCTTTCAAGCGCTTAAAAGCCTCTTCATAAGCCTGTGGAGTCAGATTGGAACTGAACGGCTGGGTCAGCAGGAAGTCTTCTGCTGGCTGATCATCGCCGCTCTCAAGCGCTGCCAGCACCCGTTCAGCAATCCTGGCCGGGCATTGCGCCAGCATAAACAGGATGGTTTTCTGTTGCAGGTGATCAACAATCACAGCCCAGTGGTAAATTCCTGCCTGGGCAGCGGGGGTGTGTGGATATTCCTGCACAGTCCGCTCATCGCGCCGCTTATCAGTGCGCTGCCCGGGAGCACCAATTTCATAAGAAAAATAGCCGGCGGCACCACCGACAAACGGGAGCCCTGACAAGATGTTGTCGAATTCCGAGGCAGGGGGCTTGAATTCTGTCAATGTTTGTTTGATGGCCGCGAAGATATCCATCCCAAGGACCTGCTGCTGAGAGCCATTGACGCGACGCACAACACCTCTATCGAGTAGCAGTTTTACCGTTGGTGCAGCGGTGAGAATGTCGTAGCGGGCACCCCGGTCACTGTTCATACTGCTGTCCAGAAATATTGGACTGTCCAGCCGGTTCAGCCTGCGCATCAGTGCAGCGCTGTCGTGCTGGTAAGGCAGTTCGCGAAACAGTGGCAAGATCATGGTTGCTCGCGTTTCCTAAGGTTAAGGGCAGCAGTCAAGGCAGCAAGTCAACCCGAACTGCCAGTTGACGCAGACCCGCTGGACGAGCGTTTGCGCCAGTGTCTGCTGTGTCATCTTCGGCGGCAGGAATTACTGGCGCAAGTGGATTGACCACTACCCATTGACCGGGGGTGACAGAAAGTGAAGTGGTTGCAGCTCGATTAACAGCAACTTGATCCGCTGCTGGCGTGGCGTTCTGCAGGGTGACGTAGATCTGGGATCCGCGGATTTCCGCCCGGGTGCTGAGGGCCATCGCCACTTGCTGGCCCGGGGCGGCGGCACTATCTGTGGCACTGTCGGCTGCGATATCGACGGCACTATCAGTCTGAGTGTTGTTGAGCAGATCAGTGTTCAGCACGGGCTGCTGCTGGATGATTACCCTGTCGCCATCCAGTATCTGCACGGACCGAACATTCTCAGAAACACTATCACTGAAATCGAAGTCAATGCTGATCAATAACGCCTGGCGCGGCAGATCCAGCTGTTGAATCAGCGTGCGCAGTTCGCGCAGATTCGCTCTGGTGCTGGCGACAATCAGATTATTGTCGATCAGGCCAATGCTGCCACGAGGATCCAGCGCAGGCATGACTGCTGTTCTGATCAGGCTCGCATCACGGTGCTGCAAGCGCATAATCTCGATGGCCGCATATTGATCGCGCTCTGCTTCGGTCTGCGCAATCGCCATACTGACGGGCTGCATAAGGACCAGCATTAACATCGACAGCAGCCAATGGCAGCGTTTAATGGTAACTCCAGCAGGCCTTGTTGATGACAGTCTCATGTCTGACTTCCCTGTGCTGGGTTGTCCAGCAGCAGTGTGCCTTGATTGTGCAGTTTCGCCAGTATCGTCAGCACCGCTGTTGTCTGCTCAGCACCGGTGCTCTGCAATACGCTATGCAGCAGGTTTTCCGGTAATTCTGCAGACGCACATAAATGTTCAATTAATGGCAGTAACAGCGGGTCGCAGCTGAATTCGACCCCATCGGCAAACATCTGCAGCTTATCGGGATTCTGGATGAACGCAAATCGCGCCGCCGGATTTTTAAGTAACCGGGCGCCAGTCTTGAGCTCTTTTTCAAGCGCCGCTGCATCCAGTTTTTTATCAACGATAACACTGATGTCCGGGTACTTCGGGCTGGTCATGCTGCTGCCAAACCAGTGCGCGATAATATCGGGTCGGCTCAGTTGTTTCAGCAGCAAATCCTGCACCTGCCTGATAGCATCGGCAGGTATTTCACCAGGCCGTTGCGGAATCTGGGGCGCATTATCTTTATAACGCTGGTCTTCGCGTAGCTGCTCGATAATATCATCGCCCAGTTCACTGATAATTTGCGCGTAAGAGGGGGTACGAAAGCCGACGGAATAGGTCATGCTGCTGCCGATCGCGATTCCCCAGTGCGCCAGATTGGGCGGCAGATAAAGAATATCTCCTGGCACCAGCAGGTATTCCTGTTCAGGTTTGAACTCTGCCAGCAGACGCAGATCTTTATTTGCGAGCAGTTTGCTGCTGCTGTCGGCATGGCCACCAAGCTGCCACTTTTTCTGGCCGAGCCCTTGGATCAAAAACACATCATAGTAATCAAAATGCGGCCCGACATTGCCACCGTCAGTTGAGTAACTGATCATGATGTCGTCAATACGCCAGCTCGGAATAAAACTGAAGTGCTTCAACATTGCGCGGACATCTTCATGCCACTGATCGACGGCCTGAACCAGCAGCGTATAATTTTTATCGGGCAGTTTGAGGAAGTCTTTTTCTTTAAACGGGCCGTTTCGTAATTTCCAGTTACCATCATCCGGGTAATAGTTGATCAAGCGTGATTCGATAAAATCTTCACAGGCCAACCCGGCCAGTTCTTCTGGACTAATCGGGTCGACAAAGGCATTACCATTGCCGCGGATAAGCAAAGGCTTCTTCTGCCAGTAATTCTGCAAAAAATCTTCGGCATCAAAGTTATTCGGAAGAATCATGGCGTCGGCAGAAATCATGGTGCAGGGCGTTTCCGTTTAAATGGTGTTTGATTGATCGGCAGCATTGCCAATATAGTTTTCCGGACGCAGTTTGCGCAGCAGCACCTTGCCTTCCTCAGGAATATCCAGCGCTTCTATAAAGTCACCTAATACCTGCGCAGTGATACGCTGACCGCGCGTCAAGGCCTTGAGCTTTTCATAAGGCTGATCGACGCCAAAGCGGCGCATCACTGTTTGAACAGGTTCAGCCAGCACTTCCCAGCTGTTATCTAGATCGGCCAGCAAAGCTTCAGGGTTAACCGTCAATTTGCTCAGGCCTTTCAGGGTGGCGTGATACGCAATGACGCTGTGCGCGAAGCCGACGCCGATATTACGCAACACGGTCGAGTCGCTAAGATCACGTTGCCAGCGCGAGATCGGTAATTTCTCGCCCATATGCTGCATTACCGCATTAGCGATGCCGAGATTGCCTTCGGAGTTTTCGAAATCAATGGGATTAACTTTATGCGGCATGGTTGACGAGCCCACTTCACCGGCTATGGTTTTTTGTCTGAAATAACCCAGTGAAATATAACCCCAGATATCGCGATCCAGATCGATCAGCACGGTGTTGAAGCGGCACAGCGCGGCGAATAATTCAGCAATATAATCGTGCGGTTCAATCTGGGTGGTATAGGGATTCCAGCTCAGGCCCAGTTTTTCGACAAAGCTTTTGGCATTGCTCTCCCAGTCGATATCCGGATAGGCAGACAAGTGCGCGTTGTAGTTACCCACAGCGCCATTTATCTTGCCCAGAATTTCATTGTTGGCGAACTGTTTCATCTGGCGCCTGAGACGATGCACCACATTGGCAATTTCTTTACCGACCGTGGTGGGGGATGCAGTCTGACCATGAGTTCTGGCCAGCATAGGCTGGTCGGCGTGGGCATGGGCCAGTTGTTGCAGTCGATCGATAATCTGCTGCATCAAGGGCAGCATGCCCTGGGCGCGACCGTCACGCAGCATCAGCGCATAGGAAAGATTATTAATGTCTTCAGAGGTGCAGGCAAAATGCACAAATTCCAGTTGTTGCTGCAGGTCCGGGTGCTGATCGATTTTCTCTTTGATGAAGTACTCGACTGCTTTGACATCGTGATTAGTAGTCGCTTCTATTTCTTTA
>JBDNGQ010000300.1:0-2269 GCA_041689205.1 Pseudohongiellaceae bacterium
AGGGTATCACCAGGTTGAATTTCGCCGCGCAACTCAGCTTGCTGAATCATATTATAAGCAGGACGATCTTTAACGGAGCCAGCTGGATTATTACCTTCAAGCTTAGCCAGCAAAGTATTACTGGTCTTGCCTGGCAGGCGCTGTAATTGCACCAGAGGAGTATTACCTATCAATTGATCTACAGTTGGATAAGACATAGTTTGCTGTGTTACCAGAATTACAAGAGGCGCAATTTTACCCTTTATCAGAGTTTGCTGAAAGCGACATTGAGCGGAAGAGCTGGTGACTAAGCAGTGGTTTGTCACCCAGATGTACTTTAAGAGCCATGCGGGTCAAGCGCTTTGCAGCCGCAGCGGCAGAGCGACTGCTGAAATCTGATTCCCTTAGAGCAATCAAATCACGGCCATTAAAGACAGAACTCAGCCCGACAGAGTTACTTGATTCTGCTGGCAGGCGTTGTAACCCAGATTCGGGAAGAAACAGGTAGAGTGCATCAGCCATGACAGGAATATCACTATCCATCTCATACTCCAGATTCAGTTGATAACCTAATTCTCGCAACAGATTGAGTTCAAATCGGCGCAGCACGGCGGCAATATCTTCGCTGCCATGCAACTGCACCAGGCTGTGTTGGTAATTCTGATAAAGCGGCGTGTGAGATTCGTGAAACTGCAGCAACCTGGCAAGTAATTCATTCATGTACAAACCACTGAATAATCTCATGCCTGTTAAGCTTAATGGCAGGACGCTCAACTCAACGGCAGTAAGCGTTTTCACCTCGCTGCGTCCGCTGAGCGTAACCAGTAATGGCTGAAAAGGCTGTAATTGAGAGCGAGTACGCGACTTTGGTCGTCTGGCCCCTTTAGCAACCGCACGAACGCGGCCATAATCGAGACAGAAAAAATCAACCAACAGACTGGTGTTCTGGAATGGCAGCGTGTGAAGTACATAGGCGGGCTGAAGATCGATACGGTTTATCATGCAGATTCAGCCTGATCAATCATTAATCTTCTTTATAGCCAAGACTCTGCAGAGCACGTTCGTCATCTGCCCATCCTGATTTAACTTTTACCCAAAGATTCAACATTACTTTGGTATCAAACGCTTTTTCCATATCCATACGGGCTGAAGTTCCAATTTGTTTAAGCCGCTCACCCAGTTTACCGATAATGATCTGCTTCTGGCTTTCTTTATCGACCAGAATCAAGCCATGTATATGTAGAATCAGATTTTGCTGGCTGAATTTTTCAATTTCCACAGTGACTTCATACGGCAGTTCGTCACCGAGCTGTCGTGTGATCTTCTCACGAATTAATTCAGCTGCCAGAAAACGAGAACTACGATCAGTGATTTGATCCTCTGGATAGAGAAACTCACCGGCCGGCAGATATTTCTCAACAAGGCCTTCCAATACATCAAGATTATGGCCACCAAGCGCTGAAATCGGCACTATTTCTGCAAAATCACGCAACTTTGACAGGCGCTCCATATGTGGCAAGAGCTTACCCTTGTTCTCAAGTTGATCGCATTTATTAATAATTAGTAAAGTTGGTATCTTAAGATTCGAGATGGCTTGCAATACCATTTCATCTTCATCATTGAAAACCAGACGTTCAACCACAAAGAACACCGCATCAACATCCGCCAGCACCGAGGTCACGGTTTGATTCATAAGTCTATTCAGGGTATTGCGGGCAGCTTTGTGCAAACCGGGAGTATCAACATAGATGAACTGGGTGCTTTCCCTAGTCTTGATTCCAAGCACACGATGCCGGGTAGTTTGCGGCTTGCGAGAGGTAATACTAATTTTTTGTTCGAGCAGATGATTCAACAGTGTCGATTTACCTACGTTGGGGCGACCAACAATCGCGATGTAACCGCACTTTTTTATGTCATGTTCAGACATCTCTACCTCGATAATTCATGCTGCTGCATTTATCTCGCATCAAGCAAGTGCAGAGCGGCCTGGGCAGCCTGTTGTTCGGCAACCCGGCGATTACTGCCTTTGCCAAAAGTTGGCTCAGTCAGCAATGAGATACAGCAGCTGACCGAAAAGATCTGTTGATGTGCTTCGCCGCTAATTGAAACCACTTCGTATTCCGGAACACCGTGCCCTTGAGCCTGGAGCAGTTCCTGCAAACGGGTCTTGGAATCTTTGTACACACTGCCTGGCGATGCATCAGGCATAAAAGGGGACAGCAACTCCAGTATTATGTTCCGGCAGGCATCCATACCCGTATCCAGATATATGGCGCCAATAATCGCTTCA